>DATMQC010000234.1:0-4976 GCA_035567275.1 Chthoniobacterales bacterium
ACGGACGCGCCGGGTTGCCGCGAACTCGTTCGACCCGGCGTGAACGGCATCATCGTGCCCTCCCGCGATACCTCCTCGTTGGTCAGTGCTCTGCGTTTTCTGATCGAGAATCCGGAAGCAAGGATTAGCATGGGCGCTAACAACCGGCAGATCGCAGTCCAGGAATTCTCGCAGGAATTGGTCATTTCCCAATTCATAGCCGTCTACCGCGATCTTTTGCGAGCGGTTTCTATTGGGCATCGCGCTCCTAGTCAAGCACCAACCGGGGCAAAGCAAAAGCTGCGCAGCGTTCCGAACTCTGCATTCCCGGCTCAGCTGCGATCGCAGGGTCGATCTTGATCCCGAGGAACTAGATGGAACTTCAAGGAAAGTGGATAAAGAGGTGCTTTGACCTGGTCGTTGCGGCGATTGCGCTTGCTATCGTCGCTCCGGCAGTGGCATTGATTGCCCTGATGGTCAAAGTATCCTCACGTGGACCGGTGCTCTACCGTGGGACACGCGTGGGCTTGGACGGAAAGCTCTTTCCCATGCTGAAATTCAGGACCATGGTCGTGAATGCCGAATCGCTCGGCGGTTCCGCGACAGCGGCCGACGATCCGCGCCTCACCCGTTTCGGCAAATTCCTGAGGCGCTACAAGCTCGACGAATTGCCACAGCTCCTGAACGTGCTGACCGGCGATATGGGTCTGGTAGGTCCGCGACCGGAAGTCCAAAAATATGTGGACCTCTATTCTCCCGAAGAAAAAGTCATTCTTACGGTTCGCCCCGGAATCACGGATTGGGCATCGATTTGGAACTCGAACGAAGCGGCCGTGCTCGAAGGCAGTCGCGACCCTGAGAGAACGTACGAGGAGTTAATCCGTCCGACGAAGCTTGCTCTTCAACTTCTTTACGTAAGAAACCATTCGTTTTTTGTGGATTTGAAGATTCTCTTCCACACCGCACTTAAGCTAATTGACGAGGACTGGGTTCCGAAAGAGCTCAAGCCTTATGGAAGAGTAAAGCGCTATCGGATGACTTCGCCAGCTTCGATCTGAAAATCTCGCTCGCGGCGATTGCCTCCGTCATCGATCGCTCCGCACGTGACCGCAAGGTTTTCGGATAAAAGAAGAAGAGGGCTAGTTACGAAATGCAAGCTGATTTCAAGCTCTCCCACATCGCTATGCGTGTGCTTTCAGACCTCACCAGCATTCATCTATGCATGATCGCCGCTCTGGCCATCAGCGTTTTGCATCCTGGCCTGATTTCGACACGAATCCAACTTCGGCCTGAGGATGCCGTTCACTATTATTTTTCGGTGTTCCTCCTGCTCTCGCTTCTATTTCCTGCGGTTTTTCTACTGAGCGGACTGTATAGCAACCCACCGACTGATGGAGTTCCCAGAGGGATAACCCTCTTCCGCGGCGTTGCACTTAGCCTCTTACTCTTCTCCATAGTTAGTTTTGCGCTATACCGCCGGCAGCAAGCGTCGCAGGGTTATATCCCCCTATTTTCCGGTCTGGCGATACTTTCGTTGTGGCTACCTCGGATTGCCAAAGGCGGGTTGCGGCGAAAATCCAAAATGAAGACGAGCGATATAGTGAGGCGTCCAAACCATGATAGAGCTGTGTTGATTTTAGGAGGCGCGGGCTATATTGGCTCCTGCCTGGTACGAAAGCTACTCGCCGCGGGCCGGAAAGTCCGCGTAATGGATAGCCTGATTTATGGTGATTATTCGCTGCATGACGTTCTGGGGCACCCCAACCTCGAAGTGCGCGTGGGCGATTGCCGAAAACTGCAGGATGTGGTCGCTGCAGTAAAAGATACGGATTCAGTTATTCACCTTGCGGCGATTGTGGGTGATCCCGCCTGTGAGGTGGACCGCCAGACGTCCCGCGAAACAAACTATGCCGCCACGCGGATGCTCATCGAGGTGGCCAAAGGAAACGGCAACTGCCGGCTGATTTTTTCCTCGAGCTGCAGTGTCTACGGCGCTACCGACCTGCTCATGGATGAGTATTCGAACGTGCTACCGATCTCGCTTTATGCACAGACAAAAGTGGATTCCGAAGAAGCGCTCCTCGAGGCGAGGTCCCCGGATTTCCACCCTGTCATCCTGCGGCTGGCGACGGTTTTTGGTCTTTCTTACCGCACCAGATTTGATTTGATCGTGAACCTTCTGACGGCGAAAGCCCATTCCGAAGGCATGATCACCATCTTCAACGGAACGCAATGGCGCCCATTCATTCACGTACAGGACGTCGCCGATGGCATTTGCCAGGTGCTCTCCGCCCCAATCGATGTGGTTAGCGGCGAGACTTACAATCTCGGCGACTCACGGATGAATTTCACGCTGGGACAACTCGCTGGGAAGGTGTTAGCGGAGATCCCTGCTACGCGTGTGGAGTACGTTGAAAATTCAGATCGCAGAAATTATCGGGTTTCTTTCGAAAAGATTCGCAACCAGATCGGTTTCGAATGCCAGTGGACCCTCGAGGACGGCGTCCGCGAAATCAAGCGCGCTTTTGAAAGCAAATTCATCACCGATTACAGGGATGCTCGATACTCCAACCTGCAATTCCTGAAGCTCTGCGGCACGCCGATGTGCAAAGACGAACTGGACAGGCACTTGATGGCAGCCTTGGCTAACATACCTGCTCCTGCTCGGCAGTCATCGACGATTTGGACGTCAACCGCGGCTGTCCGCCGATAGGAATTTAGGCGAGGTGAAGTTCTACGACTCCGAGGAAGCGTTATCGTGCTCGAAACGATATGCGAGGTCGGCGTCGAGAAAACTTAGGACCGAAAATTCATCTATCGGCAATTCGGCGCACCGTCCTCGCAGGGCGTACAAAGGAAGATTGCCGTACCGAAGAAACCCCTGCCTTCGAAGTAATGTGGCGAGATCACTTTCTTTGTGCGAGGCGATTGCAAATAGCGCGACACATCCCTGGCTGTAGACGAACGAGACGATCGCGCCGATGAGCCTTTCCATTTGTTCGAAATCATGTGTCTCGCCGCAGAAAACAAAACGCCAGAATTTCGGCGAGAGTCGGGACCTCCAAATCAGTGCTGCGGTTCGCAGCGGCGACTCCGAGGATATCCAGCAACTCCAGCACGTGATGGCGGGACATCGCCCAAACTGCCATTCAAGAAATTCGGAGTCATACAAGGGACGCCAATCCCCCTGAGGAGCCTTGTCGGCGAGCGACATCATACGAGGTGAAAGCCCGGAATCGATCGTAATCTCGCTTTTGCTCAGACCGCGAACCCAGCGCAGCGGGATTTGCTGCAGAGTTTGCTGCTGGTTCAGGAGGTCTCGAAGCCTTCCCTTCGGTAAACGCGCAAATATGCTGCCCAGCCGCAACGGCAATACGAAACTGACGCCTGCATCCGGGACTGTGTGATCGGCCAGACGAGGAAAGAGCCGGCGGGTATTCTCATTTCCGCCTAGGTTGAAGATGCCATCGTAGAGTTCGCGCGCGCGCTTCACCAGCATAAGTCCCATGCCGCCCTGCCCTGGGTCGACGGACCAGTCGCAAGACCAGGCGCACTCAGCGCGAACGTCGTCTTTCTGCAGACGAAACGGAATCAAGCCCAGAAAGCCCACGACTTGATTTTCTCTCACCAACACGACGCCCCGTTCTCGGTCGCGATTGAAGGACGGATCGAAATATTTCCAATCGACGATCTCGGGCAGACTTTGGCGGCTCAATAGGTACTTCTTAACTGCAGTAGGTTCCGCTTCGCTCATGGCCATCAATCCCGAACGCATGTCAGCAGCAAGGATACAGAAAAATGCTGGGCGTTTGAGGGCGCATGAACGCTAACGTCGCTTTTCGGAGGCCGGGCCGTTAGGAGCTTTTGAGCCTGAGGAGATGCGATCGATCTCCGCTCCTAGTTGATGCCGAACGGATTCGATAGCCTCAGGATCTTGTGACCAATGGGCCCAGTCCGCGGCGATAGTTTTGAGGAGAGCGAGCGCCCAATCGCCCCGATTAAGCTTTTTCAGGATTTCGACGTATTCAAAATCTTCCACGCTCTTGCGAATCCATTTCAGCCTGATTGAAGGGACAAAGGCCTCGCTGCTCACTTCGGCGCCAGGATAAACCAGCCAGCCTTCGCCCGGCGGCTCAGGCTTGCCGTTTTCGATATAAGTGATGTTGTTCCACGGATCTTTTGTGGGACCGACGGCCCACGAGTTCACAGACCAGTAAAGCAATCCAGTAGCGCCCACGCTCTGGTTCAAGAAACCGTAGATGCGGTAATTGATCGGCCGAAAATCGATCTCCCATTTGGGCGAGAAATTATCCTGAACAATAGCTGTATAGGACCAAACGCGGTCGCCTTTTTTCAGGGCGGCGGCAACATCGCCGGCATTCGAAACGAACTGCTTTGGAAGCAGAACCCAGATATCTGCAACGGAATGGCCAGTACCTGAGCCGTCGTCAAGGAGCTGGGGCAGCGGAATCGCTGTCAAAAGGGTAATCAAACCGGCCTGCCGGGCGTTCCGCGCCCACTGCTTCAGGATTGGGAAGATATTCGGACAGTCGGAAATTTCGTCGCCGAGATGGAGATATAGAGGCAGGTCTGGCTGATGCTTGGCCTTGAGAGACAACAGATCAGTAACCGAAGGCGCGGGCGGCTGTTTGCAATTGCCGTAAGTGGCATGCTGAAAGTATTCGACACGGGCAATCTTTAGACCAAGTTGCTCCATAAACTGCATCTCGTACCGCGGATCGGTTGATACAGGCATGATTTTGTGCCGGAGCAGCACTTCCTGATTCTGCTTCTCATCGCCATAAAAGATGCGCGGATTGTTGTTCGTATCGTTCGAGATATTGAACGCGGAAAGAAGCGATGGACTGCGGGGCAGCTCAAAGTTCCACACGTTGAGAGCGAGCGACACTGTGGCCTTCCCCTGATCCGAAGTGACAGTGACTGTTCCGCTGTACTTGCCCGGTAGTGTTTCGCGTTCGACAAAGACATCGATCCAG
>DATMQC010000235.1:0-3990 GCA_035567275.1 Chthoniobacterales bacterium
TTCCTATTCCGGATAGCCATGCGCGCGCCGCACTTCATCCTGCATTTGGCTCCAGCGGGAATGTTGCTTGGGAGCGTAAAACAGATAGGTAATTCCACCGGCTATCCCAAAGAGAACGAAGTAAGCGAATCCAAGAAGGGAGACGAGAACGCCAATTTCGGTTGGCACTTTGCACAAGTCGCGCAAAAGGATTTCCAGAAGAGATTCTCGGAATCCGATACCACTCGGCGTCACCGGCAGCGAGATAATGGATGTGACGATCGGCATGATCGAAAACATGTCGAGAAGCGAAACACTAGTGCCGAGCGCTTTCGACGTGCAGTAGAAGGCTCCGTAAAACGAGAAAAGGACCGGAAACGAGAGAAGGAATGCATAGAGAAGCGACCTTTTTTCCTTGGCAAACAAATGGTACGCTTCCGAAGCTTCCAGTAAGCGCTCCCGAAACGGAAAGTGTTCGGGCAGTCGATTCAGCAGCCCGGACCCTGCGATCAAGAACGAACCAGCGGTAGCAATTACGAACCCGATCAGCATAGCTATCAACACCCATAGAAGAACGGTCGCATGAGGAGTCCTTTGAAGCCACTGCCACCTTAGAACCGTTGTAAACAGCGCAGTCACGAAAAGGGCAGCGACGCCGATCAAACGGTCCATGACGACGGTCAGGATCGCCTCTTTCTTTTTCTCTGGAAATTCCCGCATCAAATAGTACAGGCGCGCAAAATCTCCGCCTGTATATCCGGGCATAAAAAGATTAAAAAACAAGCCGACGAAGAACAGCATAGTCGCCCGGCGCCAACTCATACGCATTCCCTGGACACGCATCAGGATCTGCCAACGCATGATGTTGGCAACTTCGCCGACGAGAGCGACAGGCAGACCAATCAGCAACCACGTGCTGTTTGCTTTTCCGATGGCGCTGGCCATCTGCACACGCTTCTCAGGGCTGTGAAATAGCCATATCAGAATGCCAATGGTAAAGATTGCCTGGAACGTGCGGATGATCGCTTTGTTCATCGGGAAGGGTCGACTCAGGTGAAAAAGCATTTCGGGCTCGCACCCAAGGAAAAGCAGAATCAACATATTGCTGCTGGTCAGCCTGTAGCAAGAGAAAGAGAGATCGGTTAAGTTCCGCGCGGATCGGAAAGTTCGGCGTTCATCGATCAACGTAGCCGTCTTCATTTCCGGGGGGATTCACCACAGAGACACAGAGAGCACCAAGCTCTCCCTGGGGAGAAGAAGATCTGTTGGAAGGGTTGTCCGCGTTTGAGCGCGTTTGGAAATTCGGCGTGGCAGTTGCTTGAGGATGTATGTATTTGCAACGCTGACCCGCCGAAGAACATGTCCTCAGGTACTCACCAAAAAAACCTTCGTGCTCTCTGTGCCTCTGTGGTGAAATTCCTCCCTTCCCCCGACAGGGACTCGAGGCGCAGCCTCGCCAGATATCGGGCCGTGCTTGCGGACTTTTCACATGCGGTGCAAAGTGCGGCGCGCATGAAAATCTTTGATCTCCGTGCAGATCAGTCTGCTCAATCGGAAGCCATATTGAGCCGCCGCTATCTTCCTGATTCCAATATTATCAACCGGGTAGCGGCAATCCTCGCGGAGGTTAGCCAGCGTCGAGACGACGCATTAATCGAGTTTGCGGAGCGATTTGATAAGGCTACTTTGCAAGCCGGAGAACTGGCTGTAACTGAGGAGGAGATTGAGCGTGCAAACGCTCAGGTCGATCCGGCGTTCGCTGAGGCGCTTCTTGCAGCACATAGGAACATCTCGGATTTTGCATCGGTCGGGAAGCGTATCGACTGGAGAGAAAAGAATGTGCAAGGTGCGATCGTGGGCGAGCGCTTTGATCCGCTTCGCCGGATCGGTATTTATGTCCCTGCCGGGACCGCCCCACTAGTGTCCACCGCGGTAATGACTGCTTCATTGGCCAAGGTGGCGGGCGTACCTGAAATCGTAGTCACAACGCCAGTTGGTCCAACCAAAACCGTTAACAGTGGCCTTCTAGCGGCATTGCACCTGGCCGGTGCAACGGAGATCTACAAGGTGGGCGGCGCGCAAGGGATCGCCGCGCTCGCTTTTGGTACCGAAACTGTTCGACCGGTATACAAAATATTTGGGCCGGGAAACGCTTATGTCACCGAGGCCAAACGCCAGGTTTTTGGATATGTGGCGGTCGATCTAATGCCCGGCCCGAGCGAAATTCTTATCATTGCAGATGAATCAGCGGAACCACGTTGGATTGCAGCCGATCTGCTGGCCCAAGCCGAGCACGGGCACGGCAGCGTGATAGGTCTTATCGCTCTTGCCGAAACACTGATAGAACGCGTTCGGGCGGAAATCGCGATTCAGATAGAATCGTTGAAAAGGAAAACCTATTTGCACGAAGTCCTCGAAAAGAATGCATTCTGTGTGCTGGCCACATCCGAGGAGCAAGCGGCTCGGATCGCGAATGAATTTGCCCCCGAACATCTCTCGCTCATGACTCAGCACAACGAGAAAATTGCTGCGTCCATATCTACGGCAGGCGCAATTTTCCTTGGTAATTTTTCTCCTGTTGCCGCAGGCGATTTTGTCGCGGGTCCCAGTCATGTGCTTCCTACGGGCGGGGCCGGCAAATCCTTCGGCGGCTTGACGGTTGACCAGTTCCAGCGCCGCACGAGTTTCATTTGCTACGATCGTAATGCATTAGAGAAGTCTGTTTCGATAGTGTCGCAATTCAGTTCGGTTGAACAACTGGATGGCCATGGCAGATCGGTCGCTATCCGCTTCGAATGAGGATTGCTAATGGCGCGTAAGCCGCGGAGGCCATTCGGTTGTATCGGAGCTTTCCTGATTTTGGCCGGGGCGCTTGTCCTGATCCCGATTTTCGAGGTTCTCTATGTTCGCTTCTTCAATCCACCCGTTACGACATTGATGATCGTTCGCCGCGTCGAGGCGATGGTGACGAAGCGGTATCGCGGAGAAATAAACTATCGCTGGATTCCGCTGAACCAAGTTCCGGACGATTTTCTCGACGGAGTTTGGCAGATGGAAGACAGCCGCTTTTTCAGCCACGAAGGATTTGATTGGATTGAGATGGAGGAAGCAATTCAACGCGCCAAGCGAAGAAACCAGCCCGTGCGCGGAGTTTCCACCATTTCCAATCAGTGCGCTCGCTCATTGTTTCTGTGGCAAGGACGCTCCTGGATAAGAAAAGGGTTCGAAGCCTACTACACCTTTCTGATGGAACTCCTTTTGACCAAGCAGCGGATCCTGGAATTGTACGTCAACACAATCGAACTCGGCGACGGGATTTATGGGATCGAAGAAGCTGCTCAACATTACTACCGAGTTCCTGCCCGACAATTGAGCCGCTCCGCTTGTGCAATGCTTGCCGCCATGCTTCCATACCCCCGCGGCTGGGACCCTCATAATCCCAGCCCAAGACTTCGGGTCCGTTATGCGATCGTCTTGCGAAGGATGAACGCCGGAGGATCGATAGAAAGGAAATTGGGCACGCGATGAATCGGGAGCTCAACGAGGTCGATGTCGCCGCTTGAATTTTAACTGCGCCAACGAACGAGCGATTGAGCCTTCTATTTCTGCGACTTCTTCGGAGTTCAGATCCTTTTCCTTGACTCTGGCCTCTGCGCGTCTGACCGCTTCTTCGGCGGCCTGTTCATCAACCTCTGTGTCGGCCATCGCCATATCCGTCAGAATCGCGACTTGCGTTTGGGAGACCTCAACAAACCCCGTTCCTATGACGAGTTCCGTCTGCTTGCCGTCTTGTGTGATTCGAACTTCTCCCGGCAGCAGCCGGGTCATCAAGGGGACATGCAAGGGCAAAATACCTAATTCACCCTCAACTCCAGGAACCACCACCATGTCTACGTCACCAGAGAATTTTTTGGCCTCCGGTGTGACGATCTCGAGTCTCAGTTTAGCCATCGACGATTAGCCCTGGGTTTCTTTGATTTCCTCGATGCCGCCTTTCATGTAAAAATTCTG
>DATMQC010000236.1:0-3482 GCA_035567275.1 Chthoniobacterales bacterium
CGTCCATTTTCACCCAGGCGTTCACGCAACGCGGCATCGTTCCAAAGGCGTTCGCTCATATCGGCCAACGCCTCACTTGAGCCGGCGGGAACGGTCAACGCATTGTAGCCATTCATTACATAGTCGCATATCCCTTCGGAATCGGTGACAACCATGGGCTTTCCCAGATGCATTGCAGCTACCAGAGTAACGTGACCACATGGCACGGTGGAATTCAGCAGCGGTAGCACCATGAGTCGCGAGTACTTAAGTACGTTCATAGCCTTGCCCAATGGCAAGTCAGCAAGGACCGAAACGTTGGCCGGAAAGCGGAGGTTCTTGAGATTGTGCGGCCGCACAACACAAACAAAGCGGATATCCGGAAGGAGTTCCGCAGCTTCGAATAATGTTCTGTAGTCGCGCGCGTTCCCCCCAATAGCGCATATGTACTCACCCACCTCCAAGGGAGCATCGGGTGGATAGATTGTCGGCGGCTGGGCCCCCCATCGTACGACGTCGAAGCGAGACTCAGGGAGCTCAAACACATTGGCGTAGAGTCGACGCTCTAACGTCGAAAAGACGATCAATCGATCGACTTTTGACAGCATGTGCTTAAACACCAGCCGTTTCGTAAGACCGGGGAGCTCTGCGAAATTGAATGAATGGGCTATTATTGGAATCCTGAGCCTGACGATACGCGCAAAAAGACTACACCAGGCCGCGAGTGAGGGACCGTGAGCGACTATCATCTGTGCATTTTTTTTACGAGCACTCGACACAGCGGAGAACGCCGCTCGGATCCGCGTTAGGTTTAAAGCTCGAACAACTCTCTCGACTTTGTTCCGATTTGATGTGCGAGCGAACGCAAACCGAATGCCCGTCCCGACGAATGCCTTCTCCAGCCAACGCCAACTAGGGTCGGAGTTGTCCGTACAGCAGATTACGAGAGCCCAATTGCGTTTGACTAGAATTTCTGCATCCATCTCTTCGTAGCAGCTACACCCCACATCTTATTGTCTGCAGTCTGCCAGCTCCGTCAATTCTAACCACTGGGGGACCTGTGGCGGTCATACTTGACCCGACAGTCAAGCATACTTTGCTGCTACTAAAGTGCTCGGAGCGGGCGAGGATGCTATCTATTCAAAGCCATTGCTTTTCGGCGACGGCCTGGCACGTCGGCTGATCGAACGGATCCACATTTCGCTGGCGGTCATCTGCACCCGATGGAAGGTCGACAAAGGGCGGAATCTCTTATGATCTTGAACAGCACTCCCCCATTCGGCTTTTTTGAGCCGGAAGCGGCGGCCGTGGGACTGAAATTTCGCGATCGATATACAGCTGCTAAACCATTCCCACATATAATTTTGGAGGATTTCCTGAACAAGGAAATGCTGGACCTGTGTTTGCGCGAATTTCCGCCGATTGATACCTCCAAAGTCTCTTACGGTCGCAGCCAGGAAAGTCTTAAATTTGAGTTTAATCCTGAGAATGTGTCGCCCGCAGCTCGGATGCTTTTCTACTCCTTTAATTCGCGACCCTTCATCGGATTTCTCGAAAATCTGACTGGCATCTCTGGTCTGATTCCGGACCCCCACTTTACTGGCGGGGGCTTTCATCAGGTCAACCAGGGAGGTCACCTCGACATCCATGCCGATTTCAACTGTCACTCTGAGCTGAAGCTTGAGCGTCGTCTCAACGTTTTGATCTACCTGAACAAACAATGGAAAAAGGAATACGGAGGAAATTTCGAAATCTGGAATCAAACGATGAGCAAACGCTGCCTTAGCATCGAACCGATCTTCAACAGATGCGTTGTTTTCGATACCTCGCCGACTTCTTTTCACGGCCACCCGGAGCCGGTCAATCATCCTGCCGGACTGCCTCGCCGATCCATCGCGCTGTACTACTACACTGCTACGTGGGACCCCTCTCGGCGCGTACGCACGACACAATTCAAGGTCCGTCCAAATTCCAGGGACGCCTTCGATCTGCGAATGAGCCTGAATGAGCTCTCGGCAGATCTGGTTCCTCCATTTCTCATCCGCAACGTTCGTAGGCTCTTCAGGTTTGTTATGACGCACCAGCATCGGATTCCGCGGGGAACGTCTACTTGACTTATATTGTATTGCTCAGTTGAGGGCCTTTGAGAATCTCCGAGGATCTGCGCGATCTTTCTCTCATACTCGTTAGCCCAAACGTCTCCGAGGAGATGGGCGGCGAGGCTATTAAAGCCTTGCAAATTTATCTCGAATTTGAGCGCACCGGCGCGATGGTGCATCAAATAACTCACGAGCGGGTCAAAACCGAACTGGCCCGTAAATTTCCTAAAATGAATGTATCGTACGTCAAGGACGGTCTAGTTCAGAAAGCTCTCTATCGACTCGGTCTGCTTAACCCGTCGCTTTCGGCCGCTTCAGGTGCGGTGATAGCTCTGATCTTCCAATGGAGAGCCGCGCATTTGGTAAAGGCACTCATCGAAGACAAGCCCGATTCGATCGTTCACTTTACCTCACCGATCTCGCCGGTGTTGCCTTATTTCGCAACGGGCACTGCCACCGTAGTTATCGGACCGCTTAACGGCAATATCTACTACCCGCCTGCGTTTCGTCACCGCGAGCCGATTCCCGATCATGTGCGACGTTGGTTACATCCTCATCTCCAGCGACTCCAACGTTTTATTTTGCCCGGGAAAGCGCGCGCCGCCGCCCTGCTTGTCGCGGGCGGGGAGCGCACCTTGAAATCGCTGCGTATGGGAGGCTGCCGGGAAGGTCAATTCGTGGAATCACTCGACAGCGGCGTGACTGACGAATTTCAACAGAGTCCACGCATACGCCACTCCGGCCCAAGCTATCGATTTGTTCATTTCGGCCGGCTTGTCAAGTTCAAGGGGACTGACGCGCTTATTAGGAGCCTTCTGCAAACCCGTACCCCAATCGAACTGGACATCATAGGACGCGGCCCCGAACTGGGGGCACTGAAAAAGCTCACGGAAGCGCTCGGACTGAGCAACCGTGTTAAGTTTCTTGATTGGATAACCGATCGTAGCCTGCTCGCCGAAACATTCGGACGATACCGCGCCCTCGTGCTTCCCAGTCTGGCAGAAGCCAACGGTATCGTCGTTCAGGAGGCGATGGCATTGGGATTGCCGGTAATCGCCTTGAATTGGGGAGGGCCGGCGCTGCTAGTTACTCCTGAGACAGGTATTCTTGTCGAGCCGTTAAGCGAGGAGTATGTCCTTACCGAGTTGGCGAAAGCTATGGATCGTTTGGCTCAGGATGGCGAAGTCGCCGAACGGATGTCGATTGCAGGCCGCCACCTTGCTAACGAGCAAGGCTTTCTGTGGTCTGCTCTAATCCGAAAATGGGCCGAGCTATACAGGGTCGTGTCGCATCGTCGGAACCCTAACTGGCAGCAATCCCGCCTCGTGAGAACTCAGTCGTGAGTACAGTCGACGTTAAGCTGAAGTAGGTCGCCTACGATCGTCGTCTAGAAAACCTTCCTCG
>DATMQC010000237.1:0-5576 GCA_035567275.1 Chthoniobacterales bacterium
ATAGCCTGGAACGACGATCTTTTCTTTCGGCCCCGAGCTCCACGGTAGAATCCGGCAGATTCGGCGGATCAGCCCTTGGTATTCAGCTTCGGAAGCCCGAGGCAGGTCCGGGCGGAATTCAGCAAACTTGTCAAATTGCAGGACCGCCCTGCAAAGCTGGAAACAATGGCGCGAATAGTCAGGCACCTTGCCTTTCCTTCGCGCGATCCTGATCTCTTGATCACTCGCTACCTTGTAGTCGAAGTACGTCTGATTTGAGAAATGAAAGGTATCGGTTTGAAGATTGAAAACCTGGGCCCAGGCAGTCGAGTGGAAGGTAACAAGAGCGCAAAGGAGCGCGAATAGTCGGTACACAAAAATCCCTGAAAGCAAAACAGGCCGCAGATGAGTCAGGTTTTCTCTGTATCAATACTGCCTTCTTAGATTGCTGGGCAGAATATTCAGTTCGGCCCTATACTTCGCAACCGTCCTCCGGGCGATGGGTATGCCGCGGTCTGAAAGGATCTCCACTATCTCCTTGTCGCTCAACGGATTGCGCGGCTGTTCATTCCGTACAAGATCGGCAATCGCTTCCTTGACGCTGGTATTGCTCAAGGCTGCGCCGTCCACCGTCTGATATCCCGGCGTGAAAAAATACTTCATTTCAAATACGCCCTGCGGCGTCGCCATATATTTGCCTGAAATCGCCCGGCTTACCGTTGTTTCGTGAACACCTACCGCCTCGGCGATCTGCACCATCGTCATCGGCTTCAAGAACGCCGTTCCCAACTCAAGAAATTCGTGCTGCCGCTTCACGATCTCGTTTGCGATATTCAGAATGGTCTGCTGCCGCTGATGAATACTCTTGATCAAGAATTTTCCGCTTCTGATCTTCTCGCGGATGTAGTCGCGCACGTCCGCCCCATTGCTTCCCTGAGTCATCAGGTCTTTGTAAGTCTTGCTGATCCGCAAGTGGGGTATCTGGTCCCCGTTAAGCGTCACTGAATAGCCGTCGTCGATCTTGTCCACGCTGACATCCGGCAGGACGTAGCTATTCGGATCCGGAGAAAAGATTTGGCCAGGCTTGGGATCGAGAGTGGAGATGAAATTGGCTGCCCTTTGCACCTGTTCGACGGAAATGCCAAGACGGCGAGCAACTTCCGGGAATCGCCTGCGGCCCAGGTCTTCCAGAAATCCGTTCACAATTTGATATTCCAGGCTGTCTTGTTTTCCCAGCCGGCGCAGCTGGATGAGGAGACAATCTTTCAAGTCGCGGGCGCCAACTCCCACGGGATGGAATGTTTGAACGAGATCGAGCATCTGTTGGAGCTCTGGCACGGAATGGGTCGTGTTCTGCGAGATCTCCTCCAGAGAGGATTGCAGAAAACCGAGTTCATCGATGTTACCCACGATGAGCTCAGCAGCTTCGCGCTGAGATTTGCTCACCTCAGCGGTGTTGAGCTGCTCCAAAAGGTGCTGCTGCAGGGTTTCCTGGCTTGCGAGTGAGTCAAAAAAGAATTGCCGCCGTTCCTCGTCTTCTGGATTTCGTGACGAGTAACTGACACTTTGAGCCATATAGTCCCGCCATTCTTCGTCGAGTTTGGCGAGCCGCTCGAATTCCTCTTCAAATTCCCGATCATCCTTCGCTCGCTCCTCGGATTCGAAGGTGCCAATTTCCTCCTCAAGCACCGGATTTGTCTGAAGCTCTTGCTGTACGATATTTCTTAGTTCCAGCGTGGGAGCTTGAAGAATTTGAAGACTTTGTTGCAGCTGAGGTGCCAGCACCTGCTGCATCGTCAAGTTTTGGAACTGATGGATCCCTGGCCCGGGCATAGAGGAGAACGCTTATCTCACCAAAATCCCACTCTAAGAGACCAGAGGGCGAACTGCAAGGGAGCAGAATGCGTAACAGCATGTTCGGGAGCGGTCTTATGGTAGGGCCGCCGTGGAAAGTATCGCCGCGAAACTTGGGAGCTACCCCGGGTGATGGTTTCGATGATGTTTAAGATCGAGTTTTCGATAGAGCGTTGCAATGCTAATTCCCAGCATACTTGCCGTTTTCTCGCGCGACCCCTGATTGAACTTCAGGGTCATCTCAATGTATTTTCTCTCCTGATTGCGGACAAAATCGTCCAGATGTTGGCCGATCTGCCATTCGACTTCCGAGGACGCGGCGGCACTGGTGGCTTCCCGCAGGACCTGCGGCGGCAGATCCTGAGCTCTGATGCGACCACCTTCGCTGAGCGCACAGGCTCTTTCGACGGCATTTTCAAGCTCACGAACATTTCCGGGCCACCCGTACCGGATCAGGTGATCCATGGCTCGTACGTCGATCTCCTTTTGTTCGGTCCCGGTCAACGCAGCATACTTTCGCAGGAAGTAGTTCACTAAAAGCGGAACATCCTCCAGACGTTCTCGTAGCGGTGGAATTTCGATCGGAATGACCGCCAGGCGGTAATAGAGATCTTCGCGAAACCCGCCGGTTTTGGATTTCAGTTTGAGCTGCTCATTGGATGCTGCGATCGTCCGCACGCTGACCGAGATTTGTCGGGAGTCGCCCATGCGTCGAATTTGGCGATCTTGTAGAACCCTGAGCAGTTTGGTCTGGAGCTGCTGGGAGGTCGAGTCTACCTCGTCAAGAAAAAGCGTGCCATGGTTGGCCTCCTCGAACAGGCCGGTCTTGTCCGCTACGGCACCAGTGAACGCACCCTTCTTATGACCAAAGAGTTCCGATTCCAGGGCATTTTCAGGCAGCGCGCTGCAGTTTATCACGAGGAAAGGGTGATGTTGCCGCGAACTATTGTAGTGGAGCGCACGTGCCACCAGTTCCTTGCCCGTTCCGCTCTCGCCTTGGATCAGGATCGTGCTTTCGGTGTCGGCGACTTTCCCGATAAGCTTGTAGATTTCTTGCATTTTCGGGCTTGTACCGAGGAGATTCTCAAACTTGTACTGGTCACGGAATTCGCGCTTGAGCAAATCATCTTCGCGGAAGGCAGCCTGGTATTCCAGGGCTCGCTGGATGCAAAATTGTAATTCGTCAAGCTTGAACGGTTTTGTGATATAGTCGTAAGCGCCGAGTTTCATGGCCTCCACAGCCATTTGAACGGAAGTATAGGCTGTAACGATCACAACCGCGGTTTGCGAAAGTTTCGACCTGCATTCTTTTAGAAGGGCAAGTCCTTCATCACCTTCTCGGTTTACATCGATGATGACCAGATGCGGGGTAACTTTGGGGAGGGCTTCGAGTGCTGCCTTAAAAGATGCAAATGGGAGAGGTTGATGTCCGTGATCGCGGCAAAGGTTCGAGATCACATCGAGCATTTGAGGCTCATCGTCGACGATCAAGATACGGGCCATAGCGAATGAAAATATATGAGTATTTTACAGGTTATTAGAATTATAACTAATAATCGAGAAAAAATTTCACCCATTTGGAGTCTGGAAGATACACAAGCCGCCTTGGCTCGAATCTTCCAGACCAGCGAGGCCGCCTCGGCCAACCGGCGCTGCTCCCGGCGCGATCTTCAGACCCTTACATCTCGCTGGTCTGAGACGCAGCCTCGCTAGTGAACGTTGTCTCCTTCGCCTGAACCCTCCTCCTTTTCGCTTCCCCTCTCAGAATTGTTGACGATCTCTGCAGGAGGGCATCCGACCTTGATGAGGCTGTAAGCAAGAAGCAGCTTGCTGTCGTCCCATATCCCAGGTTTGTCCGTATGCAGGACAACCGAAATCACTTCGTGGCCGTCGCGCAGCGCGGAGCTGACCAACACTTGTTGCGCCGCCCGCGTGTACCCGGTCTTTAATCCATTGCAGCCGGCGAAATGCCGCAGGAGGCGGTTATGATTTCGCAATTGGTAGACAGCCCCGGCCGGCGATTTCCAGGTATAATAGATTGTGGAGACCAGTTGCCTGAAAAATGGCTGTTCCATTGCGGCCCTTGCAATGAGAGCCAGATCGTGCGCCGTCGTGTAGTGGTCCGGACTATGCAGCCCATTTGGATTTACAAAATGGCTTTTCGTCGCTCCGAGTTCGGTCGCGCGCCGGTTCATTTTTTCCGCAAAAGCCTCGACGGAGCCTGCATTGTCGCGCGCTAACGCCATCGCGACGTCGTTCGCGCTCTTCAGCATAAGGCCGTAGAGAAGCTGGCGTCGCGTGTATTGTTCCCCCGGTTTCAATTCCAAATTGCTCGGTTCGACCTTAGTGTCCGAAAGGTCAACCGTTACGAGTTTGTCGAGATCTCCAGCTTCGATCACTAAAAGGGCCGTCAGGATTTTTGTTGAACTTGCGGGGTACTGAGGGGCATTCTCGTTCTTCACAAACAAAAACTCGCCTGTGAACGAATCAATCGCGGCGGCACTTTCCGCGACAACCGTTGGTTCTCCTTGCTCGAGAAGAGTCTCGAGAGAAGGCTTGACGGCGAGTTTCGGCCTTCCCTTTCCGAACACGCCGAGTGGCTGAAGGGTTAAAATTCCAAAGGTAACGGCTAAGGCGATCCAGCGCATTAGGCCGCGTTTTTTCCGTTGATCATCATCCATTCGATCGAGCCTCGGTTTTCGATAATTGCTTCGTATACTTCATCGACAGATCCCATGAAGGGAATGGCAATTAAATCGGCCAGATAGCCACTGGCGATCTTGCCTAAATCACGCTCCATTTTCAAGGCGCGGGCCGGTCGCACGGTAACCATCTCCAGAAGTTCCCGAGCCGCGAGCTTTGGGTAGTTTTTTTTAGCGGTGCGCATCTCGGAAAAAAGATTAAGCGAGTCATTGCTTGCGAGGCTGTCGGTGCCGAGGCAAACGTTCAAGCCGCGTTCAAACAATGCCTCCATCGGAAAGCGCCGATGATGCAGAAATCGATGACTCTTCGGGCAATGAACAACGTGCAACCCGCGCCATCTCGCGTCATTGAGGAGTTCCAGATCGTCGTTATCCAATTCGTTCAAGTGCGCTAAAATGCAATCCTCGTCGATCAAACCGTTTTTGATCAGATGCCGGAGCGGAGATGTTGCTCCACAGTCAGTCATCGGCCGTCCCAGCATCGCAAGAAACTCGTAAAGCGCTCCCCGATTTCCCGCGAACATGTCGTACTCCTCACGTGATTCGCCCACGTGGGTGGTGATCAGCATATTAAGCCTGCGCGCACATTTGAGCGCGAGTTCGTACATCTTTGAGGAGGCCGTGTACGGTGCATGTGGGCTGAGACCCAGTCCACCGATTGGTTTCACCTTCTCGGAGAAGAATAACCAGGAGCCGTAG
The DNA here is from genome assembly GCA_035567275.1 of Chthoniobacterales bacterium. Lineage (GTDB taxonomy): Bacteria > Verrucomicrobiota > Verrucomicrobiia > Chthoniobacterales > JAFAMB01 > DASZHC01. The sequence continues at coordinate 5,235 of DATMQC010000237.1, forward strand.
GCCGACACGTCAACCCAGGGGCGCGGGCGGACGTCGATGAGTTCCAGACAAAACCATGTTCGAATGGGAGCGCTTGGAAGGAACGGAAAAATTTGCGGATTCGCAACAATGTCCAGAACAGTTGTTACCCCGTTTCGCCGGAGCTCTGCGAAGCCGAGACGCATCGCGCGAACGTAATCGCTATCGGTGAATGATCTTTTGAGCGCATTGATCCTGTTAACCCAGTGTGAGAAACTGCGCGCCGGGAGGATTGCTCCCCGCATGAGCGTATAGTCGAGGTGGCAATGGGCATTGATCAAACCGGGTAGCACGGCTACTTCACCGAGGTCGACCACCTCTCCC
>DATMQC010000238.1:0-4667 GCA_035567275.1 Chthoniobacterales bacterium
TCGCGTCCAAACAGGAACTCAAGGATCGGATCATGGCTGCCATGGACTATTTCAATCAGGAGCCCGTCGTTCACACCTGGGCCTATAAGCTCGACAAGGCGGCCTGATATGATTCGAACTTCGAAAACGCTGGTCTAGTACCCAACTTCACTGAAGGGCGAGTCAAAGAGGTAGCTCGGATTCTGGAGTCGAGTGAGTCACTTATTGACGATCTGTGGCGGCTCGCTGTCTAACGATTCTGGGTACTAGCCTAGATCCGGCAAGAGACCGGAAGGCCCCGGAAACGCGCCGCCATGGACCGGTGGTCGAGTGCCAAGCTCTGCGACGTCGCAAACCTGCTGTTGGGCAGCAGCGTATTTTTCTCGCCTTGGCTTTTTGGCCTGTCCGCGGGGGCACAGACGACCATTGGCCTGTTCATTGCCTTGCTGGCAGTAGCTGCGCTTGCTGCGTTTGCGGTATGGGAGGAATGGCTCAGCCTGATCGCAGGGCTGTGGCTCATCGGCTCGCCTTGGCTCTTGGGCTTCGAGGACAGCGACACAGTCATGGTCTACGTGGTTACCGGCACCATCGTCGCCGCACTGGCCGCCTTCACGCTATGGCTCGTCCACCACGGCGACCGCCGGATCACCCTCAGCAGTTAATTAGCGGTTCTTTGTGGTTGATGGCCGCATCGACGGCGGGATCGCGCGGAGTGTGTGTTAGGTGCAGGCGGTGAGGGCGCGGGACAGCTTCATTCTGTCCCCATATCTGGCCCCCTAGATCACAATCAGCTTCGACGCGATCTAAAGTATACTGATTTATCGGGAGATTTTTGGTCGGAGTGGCAGGATTTGAACCTGCGACCCCCTCGTCCGGAACGTGTGCGCAACCATCACCATGGGCCACGTCGGCGCACACCTGCGAACGTGACCCGGTGCCGGGCTGCAGTTGCGACGGGGCGTAGTGGGCTTGCTTTCTTGAGGGTTCGGCCAATACTGAACGTGGCATTCTTTCAACGGTCACCAGGACAAGCGGCGATCATGGCTCAACGGAAGAAGCGACCAACAGCACGAAAAAGGAAAATCGACAGCGGCCCGTAAAGCTCGCAAGCCCGAAGACCGGCGAAACGGGTCGTAGGGAAGGCAATCCCAAAGAAGAGTTTGGCCAAGGCTAGGCTCAAACGTGGGGCAAAGAAGTCGCGGAAGAACGTGAGGGCAATGAAGCCGCCAAGCACCCCCGTGGTTGAAACTGTCGTCGTCGATGTGATTGACGAGCCGGTTGCAGGTGTAACGGTCGTCACCGAATTCGAGGCGACGGAGATGCGTGAGGCGAGCCCCGAGCACCCGGAGGAGAGTCGTTCGGCGCCACCGGAATCAGAAGAACCATAAGAATCGCGTTGCTGCGCGCTTGTCCTCCACGCGGGTCGGTCTTTCGCGACCGGATCGCGGGCTTCGTTGATCAGCCCCCTCCCCCGAGGACAGACCGGAGGCCCACGCGACGCGCGACCTCGCAGGAGGGACCGATCTAAGCGTTCGGCGGGCATAATCGGCAGGGCACTTTGACAGTCGGGAAATGGTCGGTAACGTATTGATCCAGCATAGTGGTTTTCGTGATGAGTGCAGCCGCGAATGTGTCGCCAGCTCCGGTCGGGTCGCTAGTCTCATTTTCATCCGGCTGCAGAGAAAGAACACCGAATTGGAAGGCCTTTCCCTCACGATAGATCGACGCGCCCTTCTCACCGCGTGTCAGCGCAACGAGCGAGCATTCGTCGATAATTGACTTCAGTACTTTTTCGTCCACGGAGTCGGAGCCAATCGCAATGTCCTTGTCACTAAAAATGGTTGCATGCGCATGCCGCAAAAAGCCTTCAAAGCCGGTCCACCGTTCTTGAGTTACCTTATCGTCTGGCTTGAGTGTTCGAAAATAGCCTTGAGGAGCGACGGCAAGCATCTTGCATCGTGCGAGCGCAGGGTAGAGGTCCATATCGACTTCGTGAATGACTGGCGCGATGAGTACAGCGGCATCCTTTAACAAGTTCTGTGGGAAAAAGGGAAGATCAGCGCGCGTGATCGGCTCTTGCACTTCAGGCACGTATTGCGTTCGCTTTCCATCCTGATCGTAGATATTCTCGAATGACGTAATTGTGTCGAGCTTCGTTGGAAGAGGATGCACGCGCACCCCCATATGCTCCAAATGGGCGATGTACGGATGATCCGACGGGCATTTCGTAATTATGTGGGCTTCGTGCCCGAGGCGCCGTGCGGCAATCGCTGAATACGAAACCCCGCCCCCTAAATGGTCGTGCGGAGCAGTATCGTTGACGATGTGCCCGACCGCCACAAATTTAATGACCGACCTGCCCACCGGCCTCGCCATCTTCAGTCGGGAAACATTTAGCCGGTTCTTTCGGCAAAGGAAACTATCTAGAAAAACAAAAAAACCACGGCGGGGTCTGCCGAGGCCTTTTTGGTGCGAGTCACTATACTCGAGCTGACTAGCGAGACAATTCGAACTTAGTTGAAGTTGTGAGATTGATTGACCGCGCTGGAATTACGGAAGCCGGTCCTCAATATATTGTGCGACCGCGCTTCGATCGGGATTGCTCTTTCCCTTCGGGTTTGCATAGGCATCCTTGAAGTCCACATGAATCGCTAGAGTACCAGGTCGATATTCCTGCATAACATCATACTGGGGGACTTCATCCATATCGAAGCGCTCGTAGACGGATCGATGCATGGTGGCGTCGCTGACCCCCTTGTTGTCCATTTTGGGCAATTCGCGAGCTCCGTACGTCCAGGTTCTTCCGAAAAAGTTGGGAATAGCACCGAAGCCGGACTTCACCTCGTCATGCTGCATCCCGCCCGAATCCGGATAGAGGCGCAGAACGCTCTTGTCGTACCTTATTCCATTCGGAATGATGTACGCACAGGCGAGAATCCATTTCAGTGCAGCGTCAGAGAGACGCGACTCGTTTTCTTTGTAGCCACCACCGACATCGGTGTGATTGCCGGGGAACCATACTTGCTCGAATGTAAGATTGTTGTATTCGTCCCGGTCGGGGCGTCCGTCAGGAACCCCCCAGCGTACGCGTGCGAAATCTCTTCTGTTTTCATCGATTGAAATGGCGTGCTTTGCGTACGGGATATTGATGTTCAAGTCCGTGTCGTAAAATGTGTGCTTCCATTCCACGGTAAAATGGAACGTTTGAACCTGCTGCCATGCTGAATATCCCGGGACATGGAAATCAAACTTGGTATGAGTTCCGATGTAGATGCATAGTGCAATCGTGATCGCCACCGCGAGCAGCACAATGTAAATAGGCCAGAAGTTCAGAAAACCGAGATACCCGCCGATTAACGGCAGTTGTAATGCGTATGAAAGTACGAAAGAGACAAGAGCGGCCATACCGGCGTACACGGCCGAAGCACCTACGGATTGCGAAAGGCTGCCCAATGCCGCGACCGTGTCGAATGCGCTCACAAAGTAGGGATACACATTGGCGCGCTCGGCGTTTGCCGGATTGGATGACGCGCATTCCGCGCGAAAGCGCTTGGCAAGTTTCTTCCGGGTTTCCAAGAGGAATTTTTGCCGTGGCGTCGCTTTTTCTTTCTTGCGAGAGGGCGTGAACTGATAAATGTGTTTGACTGCGTACGTGGCCAAATTCTTGGATCCGGATTCGTCAAGTGGGAGTTTGTTGCCGTCTCTGTTTCGGGTTGGAACGCCGCAGAGGGCAACCACCGCCGCGACAGACCGGATGGTGTACGCTCCTGTGCTGAAGCCAAATAGAAAAATTCGGTCTTCGGGCTTTGCCAGTCGGATTATGGCTGCGTAGCAGTCGATAACGTTTTGCGTGATGCCCAACCCCGTGGCTTGGCTGACCTTGTCGTAAATCCACCGCACACTGCGAGTGAAAAGGAATCCTGGCTTGCTTCGGCGAGAACCAAGCCCCGGGTCGTAAAGGCTGCTTGATCTTTCGGGTTGATGCATGAGTCGGGAGCAACCCGCGTCGCTCGGTAAAGCTTGTACACATTTGTCCGGTCTTCGTCGAATTCGTAACCACCCACTTGTCCGGTGCCATCCGAAAAAATCAAAATGTTTCTGGACATTGGTCTACCCCAGTAGCGGTATTTGGACTTAGGAACTGGAACCGAGTAGAGCCGGTCTGTACTTTGTAGGAAGATACCATGACTCCCCGCGATTCGTACCGGGAGGCAATGCAGGGGGCTCGTGGGAGGAGTGGATTCCAGGCTGCTGAAATCTAACAGCGCGAATGCCGGCAGCCCGAAGGCTGCCGGCACGTGTACGCGCTACTCATCGGGGCGCAACAATCTGTAGCGATTGACCCCCACCGGACATTTCGAACCTGCCTCCCCGGTTCCATCCGTTAGACTTGCGCCACAACTACCCGGATCGGAGCACACTACATGGCCGAGGCGCGGGTCGAACGCCGGCTTGCTGCTATCCTCGCAGCCGATGTTGCGGGCTACTCGCGCCTGATGGGCAATGATGAGATCGGCACGCTCGCAGCTTTGAAAGCGTACCGGCGCGAGATCGTTGATCCTGCGATCGCCGCTCATCACGGTCGCATCGTCAAAACCACCGGCGATGGCATGCTGGTCGAATTTGCAAGTGCTGTCGATGCGGTAACCTGCGCGGTTAAGGTTCAGGAGAAGATGGCAGAGCGAGTG
>DATMQC010000239.1:0-2872 GCA_035567275.1 Chthoniobacterales bacterium
GGCTAGGGTTTCTTCGGTTGTGTGATGTGCGGTTCCTTCAGGTATAGCGGCTCCAAAGAAGGCTGGAACGAATCTCGACGCAATAAGAAATATTCGGCACGAGGCCGCACGATCGGAAGATCGACGACCCCGGGGATTGGCCCAACCGCAAAAATCGGCCGGCTGCGGAGTCCCAGCAACAGGAGACGAAACTCCTCGCTGGAACGTAGTTCCGGTACGCGAACCAATCGGTTCTCTTCAATGCTCGCCAGAAATACGGAGCCACGTCTCGCGTCGCCGACGACATAGTAGGTCGCCGCTGCATAACCAAGCACAGATGGGCAGCCAAACGCCGGGCATCCGAATCCCATTTTAAGACCGATCACGGTCGCAACAGCTACTCGACTACCGGCATATGAACCGGGCCCCAGGCCAACGACGATTTCGTCCGGGGGACCGAATTCGAGAACGAGATCATGGATCGTAGCCGAGAGCATCCCGTGCTTCGTGATCTCGCCAAGCGCAAGAACCTTGATGCCATCCGCCAGAGCAACGGTTCCGAGGTCGGTCGAATTTTCGATCAGAAGACTCTTCACCACGCGATCCTTCGCGTGGTGTTTTCGCCGATGGTCATGACAACCTCAACGGAATCATGCGGCATGCGACCAGGAAATTTGTCCGCCCATTCGACGGCACAAATACCGCCGGCTCTCAGGTAATCTTCAAACCCGATATCGTCCAGCTCGGCCTCTTCGTTCAGGCGATAGAGGTCCATATGAAACAATGGCAATCTCCCCCCACGATATTCTTGCACCAGAGTAAACGTCGGGCTTGTGACGACGTTCCTGTAGTTAAGGCCGGTTGCAAGACCCTTTACGAATTCGGTCTTGCCTGCCCCCAGATCGCCCACGAGTTTGATCACTGAGCCGGCGATCAGGCTTCTTGCCAGGCCAGCCGCGATGAACCGCGTCTGATCCGGGCTTTTGGAAGTCCATTCGTTCGCCGAAATCATGCGCTGCCTCCAAAATGATCGAACCCCTTTTGCTCGAATTCACGACGGCCGGAATCAACCAGCCGTCCAATGGGAGTGAGCTGCAATCTGGGGAAGGCTTTCTTCCATTCGAATTCAAGGCGCGATTTGACGGCCCTCGGAACCGCGAAAAGCAGTTCGTAGTCTTCTCCGTCCCGTAATGCGTTTTCCGGAACGCAACCTTTGTTCAGAGGGAGATTTTCGAGGGCCACTTCAAATCCCACGCCGCTTGCGGCCGCCAGACGGGGAAGATCACTTCCGAGACCGTCACTCAAATCCATCATGGCATGGATCGGAAAACGGCCGACCAACCAGCGAGCTTCTCTCACTCGCGGTGAAAACCGGAGATGTTTGCCATCGAGCGAGCCCCCCAGCTTTCCGGTAACGAAGAGCCAGTCCCCCTTCCTGCCTCCCGAGCGACTAACATATTTTCCTTTTTCGGCCATACCGGTTAAGGAGACCGACAAAAAAAGCGGGCCCGGCGATCTTGCTGTTTCCCCGCCGACCAGGTTCACCAGGTAGGTAGAGGCAGCCTTACGCAATCCTCGATAAAGCTTCTTCAACCATTCAAATTCGACATCGGAGCGGATTGCCACGGTCACTAACGCATCCAGCGGCAACCCACCCATCGACGCTATGTCGCTGATTGAGCGGCACATCGCTTTCCAGCCAACCCACATTGGATCGGCATCGGGAAGGAAATGGATCCCCTCAATGATGCAATCTGATTTCAGCAGCTGAAGATTACCCGCAGTTTTCACAACTGCACAGTCATCGCCGGGACCAAGAACGACGCGACGATCCAAGTTCAATCCGCGGGTCAAGCCCCGTATAACTTCATCTTCACCAAGCTCATTCAGCTTCATCGACCCGAAAAAAACACCTGAACGAGCGTGAGAGTATTGAAAAATGCGTGCATGGCCATCGGGACCAGCAACGATCCCGAAAGTTCGTAGGCGAACGTCAACACGCATCCCAACAGGAAGAGAGGCAGCAAAGAAGGGATATGCATGTGAATCAAAGAAAACAAGAGAGCAGAGAAAAACAAGGCAGGCAGCGCACCCGCAAACCTCTTGAGCACTCCGTAAAGGAACCCGCGAAAAACGAATTCCTCGGAAATCGGCGCGATCACAACCGCAAGAATGATCAGCGGCACGCGCTTGCCCGGATCGCTTGCCCGTTCAAAAAGCTGCATAATCGGCTGAGTATCTTGCTGAGGATTGGAGCGTAAAAAGTCGGTAATCAGCGTACTGCTGGCCAGAATCAAGGGCAACGCCGCAAACAGGAGACCCAAACCAAGGAAAAACACTTTAGAGAAACCGAGACGATCGAATCCAAAGAGCGCGCTGGGATGCATGCCACGCAACACGAAAGACAAAACAATGACTCCAATCACAAAGATCCAAAACCCAAGCTGAACCATGAAGAGGAGTGTGGTGTCGATTGTAGCGGGCAACCTGCCTCTATTTCCATTCAGGCTCTGGAAGCATTGAACAATAAACAAGGTGACACAGCCGAGAGCCAGGTAGGCATCAGGCCGCGCGAAATGGCTCGCCACAACTTTCCCCCCGGCTTGCAAATAAATTAGTCGGAAAATCCGAAGGTAAAAAGCGACGCTGGCGCCAACGAGCAGCGCAAGAAATAGAGCAGTAAGAGCATTCATTAAACAATTGGCGCAACCTACACATGAACGAGTGACGTTCAAAGCGTGGCCTTTGCAACCCCAACCCCATAGCAGGGCCGGATCTCCGAGCCGGCCGTTATCAGGACGAAGACTCGCAAGGCTTGAAGGGCTGCGGTCCCTCGCAGCCGTTGCCGGCCGTAAATTGACACCATTTCACGGCGCCGACGGAGCGGACGCCC
>DATMQC010000240.1:0-3620 GCA_035567275.1 Chthoniobacterales bacterium
CAGGAGCATGGGCGCGCTTACGCGGCGCTCGCGGATCAGATTCGCGCTCAAAGTCCCGCAGCTGCATCGGTTCTATTGACGATGCGGCAGCGCCAAGAGGCACAGCTTCGCCAATTGATGTGTATTTACGGCTTCTCTTCCCGGAAAGACCTGGGAGCCGCATTGGATTCAGGCGCTAAGACTCGCCAGAACGAAGCGTCTGGCGTTAAAGACCTTTCAAAACAGCCGGAGCACGATCCTGAGCTGAGACGCAAGATGTTCGTACTGCAGATAGTCCAACCTGGCCTGGCCGGACTGATGGATGGTTCGATATCCACGCTTGCACCCGTCTTTGCAGCGGCATTCGCTACCCATAGCTCTTTTACGGCGTTGCTCGTTGGTCTAGCGGCTTCGCTTGGTGCAGGGATCAGTATGGGGTTTGCCGAAGCGCTGTCGGATGACGGTGTACTTAGCGGAAGAGGCCGTCCTCTCATGCGGGGGATGGTGTGCGGCGGGATGACGACGTTGGGAGGGATCGGTCACACGCTGCCATTTTTGTTGCCTGATTTTTTCCTGGCAATGTGGCTCGCGATGGCGGTCGTCGCGGCCGAATTAGCGGCTATCGCCTGGATCAGAAATCGGTACATGGATACCCCGTTACTGCGGGCGATCTTCCAGGTTGTGCTTGGTGGTTTCGCGGTATTTTTGACCGGTGTTCTTATCGGGAGCTTGTGAGGCCGCAATCACTCTGACCTTGGTAGAGCTTCTTTTCGTTTGCAATTTTATCCTGCTGCGGTAGCTATTGCATCCTTTAACCGGGCGGGATTCATTCTATGAACATAATTCAGAAGATCGAAAAGGAGCAGTTGAAGTCGGGAATCGCACCGTTCAACGTCGGCGACACCGTCCGGGTTCATACGCGCGTGGTAGAGGGCGACAAAGAGCGCATTCAGATATTCACCGGGATCGTTATCGGTCGTCGCGGGATTGGGCTCAATGCGACCTTCACTGTTCGCAGAATTTCATATGGTGAAGGAGTCGAACGCGTTTTTCCTCTGCATTCTCCCCGTATCAACAAAGTTGAGGTGGAGCGAGCCGGGGACGTTCGCCGATCAAAGCTGAACTATCTTCGAAACCGCAAAGGTAAACAGGCCATGGCGGTTAAGGACAAAGCTCAGAGTTGATCGCACGCGGCAGACAAACTCGGAGTTTGGGGTTTTGAATTCTGAATTCTGTCTTCCCGGCGTTCGCAGTTCACCGTTCGCAGTTCACCGTTCGCAGTTCGGAGTTCGGGGTTTGGGGTTCCGGGGTTCGGAGTTCTTCTGTCTTCTGTCTTCTGTTTTCCGCCTTCTGTTTCGCTGAAAAAATAGCTTTTCATCTTGGGCCGATCGATCGACAAATCGATATCAGGCATGCCGTGTAACCTCCGATTCGAGAGACTGCTTTGGACGAAAGGAATACCGTTGGTGGCAGGTATCGACGAGGCCGGACGCGGACCGCTGGCCGGACCGGTCGTAGCAGCAGCGGTAATCGTCCCATCCGGGTTTTCCTGCTCAGGTGTCAATGACTCCAAGCAATTGACTGCTCCGATTCGGGAGGAACTCTTCGACAAGTTAACAGTACCCGGAACGCTCATCTGCTACGGCATCGGTCTCGCCGAACCGGCCGAGATTGATCGAGTCAATATCCTGCAGGCCACCTATCTTGCAATGCAAAGGGCTGTTGTGAATCTGTCCGTCCAGCCAGACCACCTTTTGATCGACGGTCTTCCGGTGCCCCAATTTAAGTTACCCCAAACGGCGATCGTTGATGGTGACACAAAGTCTATGAGTGTCGCCGCCGCAAGCATCATTGCAAAGGTTACTCGGGACCGTATGATGCGTGAATGGCATAACGAGTATCCGCACTACGGATTTCACGAGAATAAAGGTTATGGAACACCGGCGCATATCGAGAAACTTCAGATTCACGGTCCATGCCCGATCCATCGCCGATCGTTTGCTCCGGTCGTTCAGACCTATTTCCGCTTTGCCTGGAATCCTTGAAAAGGTAAATCGATTGCAGAGACGCGGCCTTGCCAGGCGTTGGCTGCGAAAGTTCCGTCGCAGCAACGTTCCGGCCCACCTTGCTCTCGGACAGCAGGGAGAGAGAATCGCCGCAAAATACCTTCGGAAAAATGGCTATCGCGTATTGTACAAGAATTTTCGCTCCAAGCGGGGTGGCGAAATCGACCTGGTCTGCCGCGATCGCCGCGCCGTGGCGCTGGTTTTCGTAGAAGTTAAGACTCGCACCACTGACGCGTTCGGTCCGCCGCACCATGCTGTCACGTTCAAGCAGCAGGATCGTATCATCCGCGGCGCCAAAGAATGGCTCCGGATGCTGAGTGATCCCCGAATTTCCTATCGATTCGATGTGGTGGAGGTCTTGATGAAACCCGTTCCCGTCGTGACTCTTATCCGCGGCGCGTTCCAGGTCGCCGATGATATTTATTTATAAGCCATGCCGCCCGCTAAGCCGCTCTCAGAGCTGATCTCTTAGTTTAGGGCAAACTTGCCGTGCGCCTAAAGGGCCGGTTTGATTCGGTGTGCTAAAACCATGACATTCTAATCGAAAATCGCTTGGAAGCTTGATATCTCGTGGCGAGTGGGAATCTTTCCGGAAACTCCGGGTGGATACAAACGCCTAATTTTTGGCGTGCTGGTTCTTTGGGCGGTAGGCGTAACAGTAGCTTTCATACCCGCAGATTGGGCTAAAAATCTCTCCACCGGGATCGGCCTGGGAAATTCCCTCATTTCTCTTTTAGCGGTCATTCTCGTCGTTGGAAATTACCATCACCAAGTCGGGTTGAGGCAAAAAGACGAGCGGCGCAACGAAGATTCGGTAATCCAAGCTCATTTTTTCCAGCTGCTTTCGCGGTTGCCCGATTTGCTGCCCGAACGTGATGCGCTGACCCTGCGCGCCAATTCGACAGTTCTAAGCCAAGTCCTGCGAATCTATTTTAGGGAAAGCAAAACCCTCGGATTAAACCAAGAAGAGATATTACACGACCTAGCGGAACATCAGGTTAAAAGGCACGTACCACCCGGAGGAAGATTCAGAAGGCAAGATTTGCTGCTCGCCCTTGCAAAGCTGCGTTCAAAAGCGAGTCCCGACCTGAGACCGTTGCTCGATCAAGCGCTGCGAGCGACCTTATCGGACGAACAACGACGGTTGCTGATTTTGCAAGCGGTATACGATCAAGACCGCGAAGAGCTGAAATTTCTCGGAGCAACCGGAGTCCTAAGCCACGTTCTCAACGAAATGCCAGAATTGGTCGATTTCCTAATCAAGACTTTCCCATTGGACCCGTGATAAATGAAAAGTCTCTACCCCAGCGAGGTATCTTGGCTACTGCACGACCACAAAGACGTGCTTGCCGCCTCTTACGGTCCAATACCCCCTTTGGCCATGCCAATAGCCGTAGCGGTTCGTGTGCCAGTAAACGTCGTTCCAGTTATGGTCGGTATGAACCGCCGTTCCTCCTCCGGCATGCACCGCCGTCCCGCGCGGCCCGTGGTTTACATCATGCCCAGGCCGTTCCACTTCTACGTGCACCACCTCACAGCGGCATTTGTTTTTTGCGACGCCGCAACCGCCGCTGC
>DATMQC010000241.1:0-7642 GCA_035567275.1 Chthoniobacterales bacterium
AACATAAAGGGGCTAAGCCATCGCTGCCTCAGTCGAGCGAATAATTTGTGCGAAACTCCGCGGATCGAGGCTGGCACCTCCAACGAGAGCTCCATCGATGTTCTTCTGGCGCATCAGTTGCTCCACGTTGTCCGGCTTCACGCTACCGCCGTACTGAATCCGCATGCGGTCAGCAGTCGTCCGATCGGAAAGTGCAGCAAGTACCGACCGAATAAGCGCATGCGCTTCCTCCGCCTGGGCTGGAGTTGCAGTTCGTCCAGTGCCGATTGCCCAGCAGGGTTCATAGGCTACGACGACCTCCGTTAAATCACGCGGCGATACGCCTTCCAAACCCTTTCGAATCTGGCCTTCCAGGACCTGCCCAACCTGATCGTTGTCACGCTCGCGCAGTGATTCACCGACGCAAAATATCGGCCGGAGGCCCGCATCCAAAGCCGCTCTCATTTTGCGGTTGATGATTTCGTCCGTCTCGCCAAATAGCGATCGGCGCTCACTGTGCCCCAAAATTACGTAGCGAACATACAGAGCTCGAAGCATCGTCGCACTGATTTCGCCGGTGAATGCCCCGCTTTTTTCCCAATGCATATTCTGGGCGCCGACACGCAGCGTCTGCATTTTTTCCGCTGCCGCTACTATCGCCGGGATAGCCGTGAAAGGAGGGATAATAACAACGTCAACGTCGTTGAAGTCTCGAATCTCCGACACAAATGATCGCACGTAAGACTCAGCCTCACTATGGGTGAGATTCATCTTCCAGTTGGCTGCCAGAATTTTCTTCCGCATGTGTTATTTATCTGTCAGCGCGGCAACTCCCGGCAGTTCTTTTCCCTCTAAGAGTTCGAGCGACGCGCCTCCTCCCGTCGAAATAAACGTCATTTTGCCTGCCAAACCAAACTGCTTCACAGCGGTGACGGAGTCCCCTCCTCCAATAATGGTCTTTGCACCGGATTCGGCGAGAGCTACTGCGATTTCTCTTGTCCCTGTGGCGAAATCGGGAATCTCAAAAACTCCGACCGGTCCGTTCCAAACGATGGTTTTGGCTCGCGATATCTCCGCCTTGTACAACTCGATCGTGTCCTGTCCGATATCGACTGCTTGCCATCCCTCCGTGATCCCTTGCGCCGGGGAAAGAACGGGCGTGTTGCGGGAGCGCGCACCAGCCCGGAATTCTTCCGTCTCGATGCTGTCTACGGGGATAAGAAACTTTATTCCTTTTTTCACTGCGAGTGCCAAAAGCTCCTGGGCCAAGTGCACTTTGTCGGCCTCCACACGGCTCGCGCCCGTAGGTATGCCCTTCGCTTTAAAGAAAGTGTGAGCCATTGCTCCGCCGATCAAAAACACATCGGCTTTCTCCATGAGCGCCTTGATGACATCGATCTTATCGGAAACTTTCGAGCCGCCAAGAATAACGAGAAATGGCCGATCCGGGTCGGCGAGCTCTTCCTTCAGATACTTAAGCTCCCGCTCCATCAGCAAACCCATGGCAGCTTTCGGAAGGTATTTGGCAATGCCGGCTGTACTCGCGTGAGCACGATGAGCCGCACCAAAAGCGTCATTCACATAGAGATCGCCCAATTTCGCAAGAGAGGCTGCAAAGCCGTCCGCATTTGCTTCTTCTTCTTTATAAAACCGCACATTCTCAATAAGGAGAACGCCACCCTCGGGTAACTCTCTGGAAGCCGCTTCGGCGGCAGGTCCAATAACATCAGGACTGAATCGCACCGGCGGCGGGAGGATCTCACCGAGATAGTCGGCAACCGGCTTAAGCGAATATTTAGGATTTGGCTGCCCTTTCGGACGGCCAAAGTGTGCCAGCAGAATGACCTTGGCTCCTCTGTCGCGAAGCAACTCGATTGTCGGGAGGCTTTCCCGAATTCTCGTGTCATCCGTGATTCGAGGTTTACCCGCAACCTCCTCCGTAGGAACGTTGAAGTCGACGCGAACGACAACCCGCCGACCTTTGACTTCCAAGTCGCGAACCGACAATTTCGCCATAGCTTCGAAGCCCTCCTAGAGAATATGTTTCAGCAGGTCGACGCAACGATTGGAGTATCCCCATTCGTTGTCGTACCAGCTAATCAACTTGAAGAAGCGACCGTTCAGTTCGATGCCCGATCCGGCGTCGAATATACTTGAGTGATTATCGTGCAGGAAATCCGTTGAAACGACCTCGTCCTCGGTGTAGGCGAGGATACCCTTTAAATAGGTCTGGCTGGCCTGCTTCATTGCAGCGCAGATTTCCTTGTAGCTTGTTTCCTTTGTGGTTCTTACGGTCAGATCAACCACCGAAACGACCGGGGTAGGAACACGAAATGACATGCCAGTCAGCTTTCCTTTCACCTCCGGGCAAACCAGACCGACTGCCTTTGCGGCTCCCGTAGTCGAGGGAATGAGATTCACTGCGGCAGCGCGTCCGCCTTTCCAATCTTTTCGAGATGGGCCATCAACAGTCTTCTGCGTTGCCGTGTAACTGTGAACAGTTGTCATCAAACCTTCGTCAATTCCAAAACCCTCTTTCAGGAGTACATAAACCACGGGCGCCAAACAGTTAGTGGTACAGCTGGCGTTGGAGATGATTCGATGCTTCGAGGCGTCGTATTTTTCGTGGTTCACGCCCATGCAGACGGTGATATCTTCGCCCTTGGCCGGGGCGGTGATCAAAACCCGCTTCGCTCCGGCTTCCAAGTGACCTTTTGCCTTGTCGGCCGCAGTAAAGAGCCCGGTTGATTCGATCACAATCTCGCAGCCGAGCTTCGCCCAAGGCAATTCGGACGGCCCCTCCTTGACTGCAAGGCAGCGTATCTCGTGTCCATTTACGACCAGGAGGTCATCGCTCTCCAACTCCGGGCTGGATTTCTCGCTGGAAACCTCGCCTCCAAATCGACCCTGAGTTGAATCGTATTTTAACAGATAGGCAAGATTGTCCGCAGGTACCAGGTCATTCAGAGCAACAACATCGATCTCTTTACCAAGCAAGCCTTGTTCGACAAGTGCTCTAAAGACGAGACGCCCTATCCGTCCAAAGCCATTAATTCCGATTTTCGTCATGGTGACTTTTGTGAGTTAAGGTTTCAAAAACACTCCAATTAATCGGGCCGATGACAGACCGTCAAACGGATTCGAAAAGATGAGGCTATCTAGTGTCCTATGAGAATGCGCCTATTTTGCGCCACGAATGATTTCCCTTCACTTTCCGAAAAAAAGACCGGCCCCTCTTACGGGCCGGTCCAACATATCACCGCAATCGCCAAAATGGATCAGGCCGGCGCTTCCGTCAGCCCACCTACACCCTGAGGCTCAGGACGAGATGACTCCTGCGGCTGATCATCCGGCTTCACCGGGGAGATCGGCGGGGGTGGATTGATGAGTCTTCCGTTGTTGATAATCTCTCGGATCTGGTTGCCGTCCAGCGTTTCATATTCGAGAAGGGCCTTGGCTATTGCAATCAGAGTCTCCTTGCGCTGCGTCAATGCCTTCATTGCGCGCTGGTAGGCATCATCGCAAAGTCTTTTGACTTCACGATCTATTTCCTGCGCCGTCGATTCACTATAGGCCCGGGATCGGGCGATATCTCTGCCCAGGAATACATAGTCTTCATGCTCACCGTACTCCACCATGCCGAGACGCTCGCTCATGCCCCACTCACACACCATTTTTCGCGCAATGCCGGTGGCCATACGGATGTCGCCGGTGGCTCCGTTGGTAACGTCTCCAAAAACGATTTCCTCCGCGACGCGCCCGCCCATGATCACCACCAGGCGATCCAGCAGCTCATTCTTACGATTCGTGTATTTGTCCTCAATGGGTAGATACATCGTCGACCCAAGAGAAGGGCCACGAGGAATAATGGTCACCTTGTGAAGCGGATCAGTATGTTCCAATACCTCGCACAACAAAGCGTGACCCGCTTCGTGATAAGCAGTGTTCTCTTTTTCTTTCTCACTAATGGCGAGGCTGCGTCGCTCTTTCCCCCATCGGACCTTGTCGCGAGCCTCCTCCATTTCCGCCATCGTTATGGCCTTTAAGCCGCGGCGGGCAGCAAGTAGCGCCGCTTCGTTGATTACGTTGGCAAGTTCCGCACCGGAATATCCGGGCGTGCCTCGAGCGACCACGCCGAGATCGACGCCTTCAGCGAGTTTCACCCGCTTGGAATGAACTCGCAGAATTTCCTCGCGTCCTTTGACGTCCGGAAGGTTTACGGTGATCTGCCGATCAAAACGTCCAGGCCGAAGCAACGCCGGATCGAGGACATCGGGCCGGTTTGTCGCTGCGATAATGATAACCCCTTCCTGCGTGTCAAATCCGTCCATCTCAACGAGCAAAGCGTTCAGCGTCTGCTCGCGCTCATCGTGCCCGCCACCGAGTCCATGGCCACGGTGCCGTCCAACGGCATCGATCTCATCAATAAAAATAATGCACGGTGCGGATTTTTTTCCCTGCTCAAACATGTCACGCACTCTTGAGGCGCCAACACCGACAAACATTTCTACAAAATCCGAGCCGCTGATACTGAAAAACGGTACATCCGCCTCACCGGCGATCGCCCGAGCCAGAAGCGTTTTGCCGGTACCCGGAGGACCGACCATTAAAACGCCCTTCGGAATTCGGCCGCCGAGCTTCTGAAACTTCTTCGGATCTTTGAGGAAATCGACAATTTCCTGCACTTCTTCCTTCGCCTCTTCGACGCCTGCAACGTCTTTGAACGTCACGCGGTTCCGATCTCGAGCGAGCATTCGCGCCTTACTCTTTCCGAAATTCAACGCGCCCTTACCTGCGTTCCGGATCTGCTGCCGGAAGAAGAAATAAAGAATTAAGAAAAAGAGAGCAATCGGTAGAAATTGCAGCAGGGCAGACAACATCACGTCCGAATCGGCTTTTATGTCTACCTTGTAACCCCGGCTCTCGAGCTCAGACTTTAAATCCTTGTTGTACTCGATGAATATTGTCGTTTTGAAATGGTCCGGAGCCCCGGCGACTGAAGACGGCTTTTTCCCCTTTTCATAGGTACCTCGGAGCGTTTGTGTGGTTCGCCCTTCAGTAACGATCAGCTGCAACGGATCTTCCTTGCTGATACGCCCCTCATCGAGATACTTTTGAAATTCGGTAAAGCTGATGTCTTCCACGTTTCCGTAGCTACCGTTCCGTGAAAACAAAAACCCGCCTAATAGGGCTATGGCGCATGCAAACAGGAGAATGCCGCGCCAATTGAAATTGTTATCGTTGCCAAAATTGCGTGAGTTTTTGTCCTTGTTGGACCTGGGATCTAATTGTGCCATAGACTTAACAACGCTTCACGGTAGCACAGAGAACACTCCCTGCAAAGTTGCGCTACCTACAATACCGTTATCGAGAGCAGACCGGAAGGGGCCACAGATCGGATTCCCGGCCGGCCCTGCTCCTAAGTAAAGTAAATCATTCGCCAATCCCCGAAGGAGTCGGCATATTCCTTAATTCGAGCTATACTTCACGCTGCACCCATACGGTTGGGTGTCGGTCGTGCTCACAGTTTTCCCCGTCATCACGGCCTGGAGAGCCGATTTTACGTAATTTGTCGCCGTCTTCACATCGGCTGGATCGGTGCTTCGCTTGTTATCAATAGCCCCTTTGTAAACAAGAATTCCAGTCGGATTGATGATGTACATGTCGGGGGTTGTTTTTGCCCCGTAAAGCCGGCCGACCTTGCCGTCCGGGTCCAACAATAACGCCGTACGAGCCGCAGCGACCCGGGCGCTGATTTCATTCAATTTCCCCGGAGGATAATTCCCCTCTTCGCCGGGTGCTGATGAATCGATTGATAGCCAGACAACGCCTTTGGAGGTGAATTCCCTCTGAAGGCCTTGCATGTTGCCCGATCTGTAGTGCTTGCCTACAAACGGGCAATCGGGGTTGTACCATTCCAGCACTACGTATTTCCCCTTGAAATTCGCCAGACTCCATTCCTTTCCGCTAGTGTCCGGCAAGGTGAAGTTGGGAGCAGCCTTCCCGATCTCCGTTTCCGCGAGGCTAAATCCGCAAGTCGCGACGAGCAGTCCGCAGCACAAAAGCAATTTTCCAAGCATAGCATTTCTTGTTTTTTCAGTTCTTGTTTCGATATTTGACCTGATCGGTCAGGATTTGTTTAAAGCTTCCAGAACAGTTTGCGAGGTGATGAGCTCCGGTAACAGCACCGCCTCCTCCTCTTTGCCTCCCCCGGGATAAACCAGGTACATCGGAACCCCGGCTCGACCGTGGCTCTTCAGGATCTCAGTGATCACGGGGTCGCCTTTGGTCCAATCTGCTCGCAAAAGGACCGCCTTCCGCCTTGAGAACGCCTGTCTTACCTGCGGCGTATCAATCGCGAAACGCTCGTTTGTTTTGCAGGTAAGACACCAATCCGCGGTGAAATCGACAAATACGGGCCGTCCGCTGGCCAAAGCCTTTTCGAGAGAGTCCTTGCTAAATTCTTCCCAAACGAGCTGGCTCGGTCGCGTAACAAATCTGTACACGCCGGCGGCCAGCAAAACCGCAACGCACATTGCAGCCGCTGCCATCACCCGCGAACGAGGTGAGGAAACCGGGGTCCAGAAAGAGCCTTTTATCCACGCCAGAAAAGAGATCAGAAGCAGGGCGCCCCCCAGCTGTATGATGGCATCGACCCCTTTCATTTGGCCTAGAATCCAAATCAACCAGAGCAACGTGCCTATCAGCAGGAAGCCCAGGAATTGGCGAAATCGTACCATCCAATCGCCCGGCCTGGGCAAAAATCGAAGCCACCTCGGATTGAACGCAAGAACAAGATACGGCAAGGCCATACCCAGACCGACAAACATGAACACAAGGAACGTTATCCACGGAGGTTGCGCAAATGCAAAAGCCGAGGCGGTTCCGAGAAAGGGGGCGGTGCACGGGGTCGCCAGAATGGTCGCAAACACCCCTTGGAAAAATGCGCTTCCGTAGCCCTGCCCGCTGGCGAGCTTGGCCAATCCGCGAGTAGCCCTGGCCGAGACGGAAAGCTCATAGACCCCGAACAGATTCAGCGCGAATGCGAAGACCAAGCAGGAAATCCCGAGGATAAATCGATCGTCCTGGAACTGGAACCCCCAGCCGACCTGCATCCCCGTCGCTCTCACCAGAATCACGACCAGAGCCAGAACCGCAAAACAAATAAGAATCCCTGCCGAAAAGGCCATCGAAAGCCAAAAGGCTTTTTCCGGCCGCTCACCAGCTTCACTCACAAACCCGAAGACTTTCAGGGAAATCACGGGAAGCACGCACGGCATTATATTCAGGATCACCCCCCCGATCAGCGCAAACCCTAAAGCTTGCAGGATGGCGCCTAAACCGACAGGAGCGACAAGGTTGTGGGCATTGGCGGGTACCGTGGCGGCATTGACTTCGTATCCCTGCCTGTTTTCTCCAGAACCGACAACGAGAACCCCATCGATCTGATCCAGCGCTTTCGCTTCGGATTCGACAGGGAGCGTTAGATTCAATCCATTCCGCGCCACGTGCCCAACGACAGCATCACTCGGAGGAACAGGGTAAAAATCTATCGCATCGCCATTCGAAACTCCCAACACAGTGATCTCAAGATTCTTACCAGCCCGGCTAAACTGAGCCTGAATTCCCTTTGCAAGGGGCTTTGGCACCTGGGCCGCATATT
>DATMQC010000242.1:0-11217 GCA_035567275.1 Chthoniobacterales bacterium
GGTCCGCCGTGGTGGGCCCGACCATGTAAGCATTCACCTGCTCGTCTTTTCCGGCTCGCTTAATGCCTTGTTCCATGGCGGTGAACCAGGGGATGCCGCCGATCTTGACCACGACGGCGACCTCGGGTTCTGCGGTCCGGACCTGAGAGTATAAGGCTGAACATAGAAAGAGCAGGGCAGCGACGGCTGCACGTTTACTGGTGATACGCATTTTTTGTTCCTTTTGGAGATTGGGGGTTAGGTTAAAAAGGTATATAATCCTTTACATGCATCTCTTTATCTTTGTCAAATAAACTTTTGAGCATTCCCAACAGAGCCTGTCGCTCATTCTCCCGACTCATTCCATGCTTGGGAGCTGGGGCGCAATTGTTCGATAATATTCGTAGAGGCGCCTGTTGCGCACCACGAAGTTCAGGCTGCCGATCCCTTCCTCTCCCCTTCCCCACCCTGCTCGTTGGACGTGTTGGTGTTTCCCTATCACTCGCTTGTTGCCGAGAGAGGTCTTGAGTTCTCTTGCTCAAGTTATCATTAATGTAATTACCTGATTTCCAAAGCATTACGCATACCACCGGATGACGATAACCGATCGGAATGCAGGTTATGTGGGGTAATCTTTAGGCTAGCTAATTGTGTTTTCTGGTGCAACTGTCACGTCTAATGTCCTGAAATGACTAGTGTCATTTGCAGCTAAATCGTAGACCAGCACACTCGGGAACCTGCGACCTTGTTAAAACCGTGAGGGCGATAGACATCGATTAGATGGACATTGTTAGCTGAACGTAGTTGGGTTTGTTCCAAAGAGCATCACGCAGACCCGAAGTGCGTGATGCTCGTTTAGAAAGAGCTGCGCGCAGCACGCTCTCAGGCGACCAAATCTCAACGTGATCTCTGGCGCGAGTAAGGCCGGTGTAAATCAGTTCCCGCGTCAGGATCGGCGCATCGTCGTCGGGCAGAATCAACAACACAGCACCGAACTCCGAACCCTGACTTTTGTGAATAGTCATGGCAAATACGGTCTCGTGCGCTGGCAATCGCGACGGTGGAAATTTGCGGATCGCGCCATCGGCGTATGCAAAGAAAACACGCATTTCACCGTTGGCTTCCGCGTCAGGAAAAACAACGCCGACGTCTCCGTTGAAAAGCTTCAGGTTGTAATCGTTTCGCGTGATCATGACCGGGCGGCCGCGATACCACTGCCCTTCCCTTTCCAAGAGGCCGGCTTCCGAAAGGCTTTGCTCGGCAAGCCGGTTCAGTTCGCCCACTCCGTACGGCCCGTTTCTCAGCGCGCATAAGATCTGGAACTCACCGAATTTAGCGAGCGCTTCGGCCGGCGCATCGGTTTGGAGATACTCTTTGTAAGCGCCGGTCACCTTCTCGCGAACGGCAGCCGGCAAAGACCGCGCTGGCGGGGATAGACGCCATGAAACGTCGCCGTGAGACTTGTTGCGCAGGACTTCAAATGCAGTCTTCACATCTCCAGCGTTGATCGCACGGCTCAACTTGAAAATACCGCCGTCGCTCTTAAAACGGTAGTTTCGCTGCAACTCGACGATTGCATCCTGTATAACATTTTCTCGAGGACGCATCTTGACCGCCAGAGTCTCGCCCGTTGAGGCGGCGTAAAGTTTTCCAAACTCTTTCGAAAGCTGGATAGCAGCGCCGGTATTGCATATGTCACCGAGAATGTAACCAGCTTCGACCGAAGCGAGTTGGTTCTTGTCCCCTAGCAAAATGATGCGCGCGCTTTCCGGTACGGCTTGGAAAAGCTTCGACATCAAGGCCAGGTCGACCATGGAAGCTTCATCCACGATCACTACATGAGTGATCAGCTGATGGTCCGCATTGTGGAGAAAATAGGGCGAATCCGCAATTGTGCCCAGCAATCGGTGAATCGTCGTCGCGTCTGTCGGCAGAAATGCTTTGATTTCATTCGAGCAATTGAGTGCGGCCTTCGCGTTCTGGACGGACTCCTTCAAGCGTGCAGCCGCTTTGCCGCTTGGCGCCGCAAGAGCAATGCGAAGACGCTCATTGTCAGCCTGCTCCAGCAGGAGCGCTAGAATCGCAGCCACGGTACGCGTCTTACCGGTCCCGGGGCCGCCGGTGATCACGCAAAAATTGCTCATGACAGCCGTGAACGCAGCCACTTTCTGCCAATTGGTTTCTCCATTGTTGGGGAAAAATCGCGCGAGCCCTTGCCTCAAAAGGTCAATGTTAACGGCGGGCCGCGCGGCCTTCAGGCGTGCCTTGATGATGTCGGCCAGCCTCTTTTCGTACTCCCAATAACGCCGCAGATAAAGCCGGCCACGTTCATCGAGGATCAGTGGTTTGAATTCTCCCGGCGCACCGACAACATCCGTCCCTTGAAGCTTCTCTATCCAATCGTCGGCTTCCGGCGCGCTTTCCAAGCCGCGGTAAACAGCCGGCAGCGGCTGACCGGCTATTTCGCGAAGCGGCAAACAAATGTGCCCGCCCGTACGCTGCCGGCTCACAAGAAGCGCAGCCAAATCCAGCTCGATGCAAGGCCGGTCCGATAACCTTCCAACCAAATCGGCAAAGTGAAGATCCAGCGCGGTGAAAGTTTCTTCACTGGTCATGGGGTAAACACCGTGCTGAGTTTCTCGACAAAATCCGCTCGCAGTTTCATACGATGAACGCCGAACTCCGGACGGGCAGGTTCAATCCCGCGAAGGAACAGGTAATAAGCGCCGCCGAAATGTTGCTCATAATCATAGCCGGGCTTTCGGGCTCGGAGAAACCGATGTAGCGCGACGGTGTAGATGCTGAGCTGTAATGTGTAGAATCTTCGCGTCATCTCGGTTTCAATTGCGGCGCTCGCGTATGCATCAAGATCGGGTCCGAGCCAATTCGACTTCCAATCCACAAGGTAGAATCTGTCTTCAAACTCGAATACCAGATCGATAAAGCCTTTCATGAAGCCGCTCATCGGCCGGAACTGCAACCGATCAATAGTCGACGGGATCGCGCCCTCGAAGTGCTCGCGATATTCGGTGAACGCCTGCGCCAGATTGGCAGGTGTCACCGCGCTCATAGGAAAATAGAATTCCATCTCCTGCAACCGCGCCGGTGCGGCAATCCGGGAAAGCGTGAACTCAGGCCTGGCAATTTCCAGCGGGACAGAAACCGTTTTGCGAACCATCTCGCACACAACTTCGTCAAAGTCGCGAATACTGAACGCGCGCAGGTTCCGGCTGACGATGTTCGGCATGTTGTCCAAGTCAGAAAAATCTAGCTCTTGGAAAATTTGGTGCAGGCAGGTGCCAGACCGTGTCCCGTGAGGGAATGCGAAGATGCCGGTCAAGGGCGCTTCAACTTCCGCTTCGGCTTCATCGCCTTGCGCCGTTTCAACTGAGTCGTAGTCGGGCGACTCAGGCGCGATATCGTGCCCTCGGATCAGCCCTGTAAAACTTGTAATGCCCGAGGTCCGAGCGATCACTCGATCAAACACGCGCGGCCGCAACTCTACTGCCTCCGCGAGCGCAGGTTTATAGGACTGGGCCGGGACATTGGGTAAATCGGCGATTTCAACTGCCGCTTCACTCCCAAGAGAAAGTTCGACCTCCTCGCGGACCTGCGCGCCTGTCGCAGCCTGGCTGTGTCTTTCTAATTCTTCCAAAGCGTCTTGTGCTTTTGGGACACCAAAAAGGTAAGCAGGCGCCGACTTGCGGCCATACTTGAAATCGCCCCACACCACATAGCAGCGATGCTTTGCGCGGGTGAGAGCCACATAAAGCAGCCGCATTTTCTCGGCCAATGATTCGCTACGCTGAGCTCGGCGATGCGCGTCCAATCCCTCCAGGTCGAGGGTAAGCTTTCCATCTTGGTGAAAGATGACACTCTGGTCCCGACCGGGTTCTGCATCACTCCAGCTGTAGGGGCAAAAGACGATCGGATATTCGAGACCTTTGCTCTTGTGGATAGTAACGATGCGCACGGCCTCTTCGTCGCTCTCCAGTCGCTGCTCGTATTGTTCCGAGCGCGTGGTATCCGGGTTTTCAATCTGTTCGGCAAGGCGTTTGAGAGTGCCCGTTATTCCGAGCCGGTGCTCAACACAAATCGCGTGTAGGAGCTCGGAGAGATGAAGTATGTTGGTAAGACGCCGCTCGCCGGACGGGTAACTGAGCAGCCGCGCGCGAACACCTTGCTCCAGCAACAAGGTCCGCAACATCTGGATAAAACCTCTCTCGCTCCAAAGCTGATGATACTTTTGAAACTGTATGAGCCTCGCGTCCCACGCATGCTCATCGAGCACCAACGCGTCCAGGTCGTTCCCGGTTACGCCCAGTGTGTCGGTTGTCAGCGCCGCCTTGATTAATCTCTCGTTTCCCGGTTCGCTCACCGCGGCCAGGATGTGTTCCAGCTCGATGGCTTCAGGCGATTGGAAGACATTGGCCGCACTGTAGAGCACACTTGGGATGTCCAAATCTGTCAGCGCATCCTGCATGACGCGCGCCTCTTGGTTTTTGGAAACGAGTACCGCGATGTCCCACGGCTGGACTTTGCGTTCGCCAATATTCGCATTCCCGTTTAAGAGGCGCGCAATCTCAGCCGCCACAGCCTGCGGCAGCAACTGGTCAGCGTCCTCCTTCTTGATCGGCTCTTCTTCGATTGCGAGCCACAGTTTGAGCGGTGGTTCTTTCACCCCGTTGACCGTTAGCGGCGCTTGATCGCATTCTCCAGCGGCTTTGACTGGTTCGAATGGGATGCCGTCAAGGATGAACGGACGCTCGTTGAGTTTGAAGAGCGTGTTAACAGCGCGAACAAGCTCAGTTGTTGAGCGCCAGTTTTTGCCAAGTGTGAATTGGTTTGGCGCTGATGCCGCCGCCGCAATGTAGGTAAAAACGTCGGCGCCGCGAAATCCGTAGATTGCCTGTTTGGGATCACCGACAAAAAAGACCGGCATCTTTCTCCCGCCATAGATCTTTTGAAAAATCGAGTATTGGATCGGATCGGTGTCCTGGAACTCGTCAACCAGTGCGGCTTTGAATCGCTCGCGGATTGCCCACGCGAGCACCTCTCCCCCCTCGCCGCTCAGTGCCTCGTCGAACCGCGTGAGCATGTCATCGAAAGACAGGACGTTGCGTTTAACTTTCCGCCGCTTCATTTCCTGACGGGCCCACGCGAAGAATTCCGCTTGCAGACTTACGCAGAGCTTCCTCTCGCTGTTCAGCAGGCTATCGCAGAGCGTGAATAGCTCGTGTTTAGGCGCGTTAAACCGCACGCGCACGCTTTTCTCAATCGTGCTAAAGGCGAACTTTTCGATGCAGTCCAGCTGGTCTTGAGCGCCAGCCGCATTGGACAGACACTTGCCGAGCTTCGCCAGAAGAATAGCCATCTTGGCAGGGTTGCCGTGCGTGTATTTGGCCCACGCATTTTGCTCGAAGATCGTGCGGATTTGACCCTCGCATCGGTTCCAGCAGTCACGCAATTTGTTCCATATCGCCGCGCACTCGGCTTTGATAGTTTCGATATCCGCGTCAGGTGGCGGAATAACTACCAGTGTCGGGTTGTTGGTAAGTTCGGTAATGTGGCGAAAGAACTTTTCAAGAGTAAGCCCGTTTTTTATAGCGAACGTGGTCACGATCGGCTCGCCCGAATAGAAATGCTTCCGCCAGAAATCATCGGTGATCTCGTGCAGAATATCGCTCTGATCCGCGATGAGCTCCGCATCGAAAAGCGCGCCGCTCTCAAACGCCCTATCTCTCAGCATCCGCTGAGCGAAGCCATGGATAGTGTAAATGGAAGCGCCGTCGAAACTCTGCAAGGCGATTGAGAGCCGGCGCTGCGCTTGCTCATCTGACTTGTACCGGCGTACAAGGGGCTGAATCAATTCGTCCTCTGACTCACCGATTTGGAAGGCCGTCAATGCCTGGAAAAGCAGATTGCGAATCCGGTCCCGGAGCTCTGCGGTAGCAAGCTCGGTATAAGTGGTGACCAGAATCTCTTCAATGGCGAGCTGCTTTTCGAGGACCAGCCGCAACACCAAACCGGAGATGGTGTAAGTCTTCCCCGTGCCGGCGCTCGCCTCGATGAGCGTAATTTCGCTGGCCAGCGCTGAACGGATGATATCGAACTTTTCCCGCGCCTTCACAGCTTAGAGCTCTGTCTCTGTCCGGGTTTTGATGAGCGGTTCAAAAACTTTTAATGCTAGCTCCTGCCACTCAATATCGAGCGGGTCGGACACATTCCGGAATGCGAGATCGAGATAGGCGTCCAATTGTTCGTCTTTCCATTCGGCGTTTGCCTGTGTCTGAGGATCTCTTCTGCCATCCGATTCGATCGTCGCTTTGGCGAACGCGTGCGAACTTCTCGGGAAGAATCGCAATGGTTCCCGCAAGCCCCGCCAGTAAAGCGCAAGCAATTCCTTTAAAACCACGCCGCTGTTTTCTACCGGCTGATACACTTGCATCAATTCTTTGCCGATAAGGATCGATGACGACCGGCTGGTGCAATTTAGAACGAGATGCAAAATCCAAATTTTCAGCATGTCCTTTGGCTGTAAGGGCGCGGGGCGATAAGAAACCAACCCGTTTTCATTGATGCCGTCGATGCGCCCACTCAACGTCCAGTCGCCAATTCTCATATCGACCATCACCGGCGGACGTGGCTTACCATTTACATGCGTCGCAACGTTGGCGGCGAACGCTTCCATATCGCTGCATAGCTTGCGAGAGGCACTAGCGCCGCAGTGCCCATGCGGAAGCTGACCCGAAGCGAGGATCAGAGGAAGTTCTCGCTCCAGATCCATCCCTGAAAGCGCTTTTCCCAACAAATCCTGCTCAATCTGATATTGCGTGAGGCTGTCGAGCGCAAAAGGCTCACGCTCTTCGAGCATCCCGGCGCCGCCGGACAAAGTGATCCCTAGCCGCTTCTTAATAAAGAACTGCGTTGGATTCCGGAAAAAAGCGATCAGGCTAGCGATGTCAACCGTTCGCCATTCGTCTTCCGGCTCCCCGATAGGCCTGGAGACAAACACACGAGGGTTCGATCGTACGTCCCGCGCCACTTCGCCGGCTCGACAGTTGTCCACCGAGTAACTGAATAGTCCCTCATCACCTTTGGAAAAGTAATCGACGTTGAAGGGATGCAGCCGGTGTCTCGTGACGAGGAATTCCTTCGCCAATTTTTGGTGCGGCATCTCCAACGCTCGATCAAGATAGTCGAGCAGTTCACTCACCAGTACTGAAGGAGGAAGCGCGCTGTTGTCCTTGATGGATTGACCAATGTAACTCACGTAGAAAACCTCGCGTGCCGAAAGCAGTGCCTCCAAAAACAGGTAACGATCGTCATCGCGCACCGAACGGTCTCCCGGCTGCGGATTCTGCGCGATCAAGTCGAAACCGGTCACCACAGGTTTCCTCGGATATGCCGTATCGTTCATTCCAAGGAGGGCGATCACTTTGAACGGAATGCTTCGCATCGGCTTGAGAGCGCAAAAGGTCACAGCACCCAGGAGAAAGCCAGACCCGGAGATCGCGCTTCCGAAGGCGCTCGTCAAAAACTCGAGCAAAACATCCAGCTCAACGGCTTCGTCAAAACCGGAGGCCGCGCCTGTCTCTGCCAGGGACTCGAGAACGCGGCGTACCGGCAACATCTCGCGCTCAACATCTTCTGTCGGATCAAAGAAGCGGTCCACAACCTCCCGCAGCGTGGCTTGCCACCCTCCAAGCGTTCGCGCTGTCTCCAGCTCCTTTGCGGTCTCAAAAACGCGGCTGGTGAATTCGATGAAATTCCCGAGTGTTTCGGCGAGGCTGCCTTCGATTTCATCGCAGGGCAGGATGTTTTTAAAAAGTTGACTGTTGCCGCCAGGCAACGCATAGCCCAATAACAGTCGGTCAAGCCCTTCCCGCCAGGTGTTCTGGGCGAAAGCTGGCAGGCCAAGCTTTTCTCGATGGGCTGCGTCAATGCCCCAACGAATCGCCGCTTTGTCAAGCCAGACGCGGATCGTCTCAAGATCCGCTTGAGGCAGCTTGAAGCGCCCCTGCACCGCCGGAGATTCAAGAATATTCAGCAAACTGCTTGCACCAAATCGGCTACCGGCAAGTTCAAGGATGCTCAGAAACGTGTCTATGATGCCGTTTTCCACACGCGCGGTCCGATCCGCAATCGAGTACGGAATGCGCTGCTTTTGAATTTCTGGCGTATCAAATACCGCCTCAATAAAGGGCGCATACGTTGCCACATCGGGCATCATCACCACTATGTCCTGCGGTTGCAGACCGGGATTATCGGACAATAATGCTAACAACTGATCGTGCAGCACCTCAACTTCACGCATCTCGCCGTGGCATGAGTGCACCTGAATCGACCGGTCGTTTGCGGACAGCGGCGCCTTCTGTGTCGGGTCGCGCAACTTAAAAATATCCCCTTGGATGCTTGAGAGCATCGTGTCGCCGCGTGGCTCAATAAAGTGCTCCCCATGAATCGCTGAATCTAGATCAGCGACAAAACCAAGAAAATCCCGCCCGAGCTTTCCCATTGACGCGAGCAGTGTGTTGCCGCGTTCAAGATGAAGATCCTCGGCCGTGCGATTCGGTTGCTCTTTGAGAATCTTCCCTTCTTCACGTGCCGACACAATATCCTGCCACCAATGTGGGGTGGGCTCCATCACGAAGAGATGCACCTCGACGTATGCAGAGAGTGCCTCTATCAATTCCAGGTAAAACTTAGGCAGTGTCGAGATACCAAAGATTGAGACACGGCACGGTAGTTTTTTGAGCACGGCCCCGCCGTCCTTGAGTGTTTTCACGAGTTTCCGCCCGAGCGCCGGCTGATGCAGGCCCTGCGTTTGCCTTATCAGCTCCCGCCACAGTATTGCCTGCCAATGGTTTTCATTGCCCGCATCCCAATCCAGGATCATTTGCGGCCGGAAAGCGATGTACTGGCTGAACGCGTCGGCGATCTTTGAGGCGAGTTGAAAGCGTTTAAGTCCCGGCCGCTCCCCATTAACATAATTGCGCACCGCCTCGAACTCCGGCCTCTCAACCATCTGCGGCAAAACATGCATCAGACGCCACGTCATGATCTCGGGATCGAAATGTTTCCCCTCCGGAGTTTCCGGTAGCGCTACCCGGAAAACATCGGACAAAAACCTGCGGGGGAACGGGAACTGAACATTCGCGCAGATCCCCTGCTGCTTTGCTAACTGTAGCGAGAGCCATCGCCCCATTCCAAGGTTTTGCACGACGATTGTTTCCGGCTGCAAAATGAACGGCAACGGTTTGCCAACAACAGCCGCCAAGTCTTCGAGAAGTGTTTCGAGCCGATTGCTGGTATGAAGGTATAAGCCGGGCATTTCGCGCATAACTTCAGATGATTTTGCCAATCGGAAAAGTCCAAGCAATCAATCATCCCGGAGACAGTGACGCCGTTTTCGATCTTGTGTATGTAAGGGAAACTCATTGCCTGCCATCGAAACTCGCAAAATAACCCGCAAACGACAACCGCACACAGGAAAGCTGATAGTCACGTTAGGCTCGGCGTCTCATTGTCGATTCCATCAGAGATGTGTAATTGGGCCCACTCGTGGCCCCGACAAAGATCAATCGTCTATTCCCCCCTGGGAGCGTAGTCTACGATTTAAGTGCAGTCCGACTCCAGGCAGCATAACATCAGCCAACGCATTCTAATATAAAATGGCCGCTGACCCAAGAAGTTCGATGGCAATCCCCCACTCTTCCCTCCCCCACCCTACTCGCTCGCGTGCCGTACCTCATCCACTGGCCTGTTTCTGTGGACTCCCGAGGTCCGGCCACTTTCAGGACTTCGATCTTGTTGGAGCGCAGAAAATCAGTCAGCGCGTGCACCTTTAGGCGAACCGAATGTTCTTCCTGGTTTGCGCGGGGTATGAGTCGGTCGAGAGCTCACCGCGTCAAAATGATCGATCGAGAGATTGCTTGACTTTTTTGGAGGAAATCGAGGTTTTCATAAACCGCCTACTGATCCAAGACCGCCGAGGCGTTCAGAAAACTGAACAGCACGTCCCTAGACGCGGATGCGTGCGCACGCTACTATTGTCTTTGGTAATGAGTAAGAATCCAGCAAACGAACGGGAATCGGATAAACCTGCCGAAACGCCTGTAGAGGGGATAGTCAATATCCACGCTGCGGCGAAGGTTGGGTCAAGCGCGCATGTTCGAGTCCGGCTGATTCAGCATTCGCCAGCCGCCGATCCCAAATTGGTCGAAGAAGCGCGACGATTTGCGCGAGAGTTGAAGGAAAAAGAGGGCCCGAAGGAAGATCCCGAAGCTCCCTTGATCGTTCAGCCATAGCTCGGTCCATGCCGAATCGATCAACGTCGCGAGGTGTATTCGTAAACTGCCCATTCGATCCGGATTACAAAGAGCAATTCGACGCGCTCATTTTTGCCATTTACGATTGTGGCTTTTACCCGCGATGTGCTTTGGAAATTGCCGATTCTGGTGGAGTGCGGTTCGAAAAAATCTGTGAACTGATCCAGGAATGCCGTTACGGGATCCACGATCTTTCGCGGATCCAGATAGACTCAGCAACTCAGCTTCCCCGCTTCAACATGCCCTTGGAACTGGGCTTATTCCTAGGTGCTAAAAAATTCTCCGGGCGCACAAAACGGCGTAAGGTCTGTTTGGTGATGGACACCGAAAGGTATCGATACCGTAACTTCTGTTCTGATTTGGCAGGAGTCGACATCGAAGCACACAGTGGCGACATCCTAGAACTCGTCCGTGTGGTGCGTAACTGGCTACGAACCAACCAAGAAGTGGAAGAGATTATTCCATCCGGGGATCACATTTTCGAACGGTACAAACAGTTCTTGGCAAAACTTCCGGAATTCTGCGAACGCTTTCGTCTGAACCCGAAGGCAATCATTTTTCGAGACTACATTTCCGTGCTCGAAGCGTGGCTTTTGGAACACGATTGGCGTGCGCCACAAACGTCCTGAGCGGCCGCTTGTCAGTCGTCCTGCCGTCAATTTCAGTTAAATCGTAGATCGTTTGCAAAGAACGGTTTTGCGGCTGCACCCGGTTCCTTGGCGACATAATCTGGCTAGCTTGGGCGTAAGTGGAATTTACTGATGTTCAGCCACTTATGCATAAACCCATTCGCGATAACCGATCGGAACGCAGGTTATGCAGGACTAAAGTTAGGCTCGGCTAAATTTGTTTTTTGTTATCACCTTTGCGAATTATTTGGCCGAATTATTTCCGCTCAGACCCCCGA
>DATMQC010000243.1:0-4530 GCA_035567275.1 Chthoniobacterales bacterium
TGAATAATTCCGTGCTCTCGGATTGATTCAATCAACTCTTCGAGTTGATCGGTTCGAAACGATTTTCTTGGCTGCAACGGGCTTGGTACGATCTCGGAGACTGCGATGCGTTCGATCTGTTCGCCCGGTTCTACCGTATGAGCGGCTGGCTTGCTGGCGCTAATCAGCGCGCCGAGACCTTTGCCGAGAACAACCTTTGCCATAAGCTCTCTGAGCCTAACGGACCGCACCCGCGAAATCAATAACCGTTCGTCGTTCGCCGCTCGCGGTTCGGAGCACGGCAACCGGTCAAGAGAGCTCTATACTGACAATTTTTGATGTGAGAGAAAAGCTCACGCGGAGGCGGTGGTCGCGGAGTGGCTAAGCCCCAACCATATGCTCGTATCGGGCCAAAAGGAAAGAAGCATCACGCGGAGGTGGCGGTGGAACGCTGTGGTTTAAGAGCGGACAATCAGAAACACCCGGCTGAGAAAATCCAAAGCCCGGTAGCAAACCACTCATTACCAATTCGGGCCAAAGGGGATCCGCACAGAAGGACGCAAAGATCACGAAGACATGATCGTCATAGAAGGGAAGCAAGCATCGGAGCAGAGTTCGGTTGCCGATTCAAACACATCTCCGCGTCCCTCTGCGTGAGACCGCTGTTGACCCGTTTTGGGGTTCGGAGTTCTGTATTCTGCATTCCGAATCCCCCCGCGTTTGCAATTTGCGCCGGAACATGCTTCCAAGGAACTGGTGTACCGTCTCGCATATAATGATGACGTCGTTGCGTTCAAAATGGGCCGTCGGCAAGGCGCGAGGAGGGCACATCCCGCACCACTTTCTATACTCCTGGTACTCTTGGTCTCTAAGGCAGCATGAAAGTGGTGCGGGACGTAACCGACGAGCAACGCGGCAGCCGGCCCATTTTCAACGCAACCCTGTGGGACGCGGCCAGTTGGCTGTTTTTCCGCGTCGCTCGCTCGGCCCGTCCCGCTCCATTTTTGCGCCGACTGCGGAACAACCATACAAGCAAGAGGCAATAATGGGGCGGGATGGGCGCTTCGCTCGCGCCTTGAAAAACAGCCAACTGACCTGCGGCGACGTCACCATTATATGCGAGACGGTACACTAGTGACTCTATGGCAGGATCCCAAAGCTCGATTGATTTTGGTGTCGAACTTTCTGCTGGTTGTTGGCAGCGGGATCACCTGGATCGCGGTGCCGTGGCTTTTGATCCACCAGCGAGATGGGGAGGCTCTTTACGGGATTTCAAATGCCGTATTGACGCTGCTGATCTTTATTCTCCTACCCTACCTTGGAAAGATCATTGATCGCACTTCCAGGAAGAAGGTCATCGTTGGCTTCTTTCTTTTTGGAATCGCAACAAATCTTTTTGTTGTCGCGATGATTCTTATTGAACATCACGTGGCTGCCTGGCATTTGATCGTTTCGACCTGTCTTGGATCTCTTGGCGCGAGCGTTTACTACCCGGCGCAATACGCATTCAATCAGGAGGTCCTCTCTCGCGATCAATACAAGGCGTTAAGCGGTGCGATCGAAGTCCAATGGCAAGCAGCGGCAATGATCGCCGGAGGTCTTGCGGCATTTCTGATAAATCGCGTACCGCTCACGATTATTCTGCTTTTTGACACGCTTACTTTTGCCTCAGGCCTTCTTGTAATCTCGTTTGTGCCCTATGTGAAGCGTCCCGAGTCCGGCTTCATCTCTCCGTCCGCCTGGGAAATGATGCTCGAGGGTTTCAGTTATCTGCGGCGCCGCCCGAGATTGTCCCTCGTGATGTTCAGCAGTTTCCTGCCGTTCCTTGGCGTAATGCTTACAGGTTATCTGGCACCGATCTTCGTAAAGGATGTTCTAAGGGCCGGTCCGGAAGTCTATGGATTCGCAGAAGTCTTTTATTCGCTTGGCGCAGTAATAGCGGGTTTAACGATTCCTTCGATGAGCGGAAGACTGGGATTGGTTTCGACGCTTCTTGTAACCGTCGGCGGATACACGATCGCGGTTGCAGCCAATCCGCTATTCCCCACGATCGCCGTTCTACTGTTTTCGATGGCCTTGCAAGGATGGGGGAATGCGGGATCGCGAGTCGCTCGGAGCACTCTTGCCCTTGAGACAGTTCCGAACGAATTGATGGGGCGAGTGACTCTTTTTTACAGCGCTCTGGAACGCTTGCTCAGGGCAATTTTTCTCGGACTCCTAACCCACCAGGTCGCGACCCTCGAAGCGAGATCGGGATACTGGACGATTACCGCAATAGGCGCCTTCGCCTGGATCACGATCTTGGCATGCCGCCGGTTCCGGCGGTATAAAGTTCCTCCGCCGGCCGTAATCGGACAGGCTTTATGAAACTGGCGAGTCTGCATCTTTTCGAAGATACCGAGGCCAGGGGCGCTGCCGAAAATATGGCGCTCGATGAAGCGCTTTTTTTGCAGGCGACTTTTCCGGTGATGCGATCCTACGCTTGGATTCGGCCTTCGGTTTCGTTTGGCTACTTCACGCCCTGGAGATCGGTTATTGAACGCTTTGCGGAACGAGACGCCGTACGCAGATGGACAGGGGGAGGAATCGTGGAACATGGAAATGACTTTACTTATTCGGTCATTTTTCCCGGCCAGAACTCGGCAACCAGTGCTGAACTTTATCGTTTCATCCATCGTGCGCTGGCAGAACTCCTGCGAGCATACGGTCATCCGGTTGAGGTTTCACAATTCGCGGATCTTCGGGAGTCGAATGCCTGCTTTGAAAAGGCGGTTGAGTTTGACTTGAAGGTTTATGGTGAGAAGATCGCCGGAGCCGCGGTTCGCCGCAGTCGCAAAGGGGTATTACTCCAAGGAAGTATTCAACGCATCGAAACACCGGGCTATTTTGCGCCGATGTTCGCGAATGCGCTATGTGAGCAAACTGAACAATTCACTCCTTCCAGGTCGATCATGGAAATCACGGCGCGCATCACGAAAGAAAAATACGGTGCTGCAGAATGGACACGTCGATTCTAGATTCAGCTGTCATGAACGAAGCGTTCCTCTCCAATCGCCTATTTGAAGGGTTACCTTCGGAAGCGTTTCGCGCGGTCGAGATTATCGAGAAGGAATACCAACCCGGTGAGGTCATTTTTGAGGAAGGAGCCAGGGGATCGACGCTAATGCTAGTCGGGCACGGCCGGGTGCAAATTTCAAAGGCGGGACGGCAAGGACATCAGGAAACGCTGGCAACGATTGGTCCAAACGACTTTTTCGGTGAGTTGGCGGTGATCGACCGCGGACCGAGGTCCGCTCGCGCTATTGCTCTGGAGCCAACCTTAATAGGGGAAGTCGATCATCGGACATTCACGGTTTTGATGGAAAGCGCTCCGGGTACGTTGCCTCTGACGTTCACGCGGATCATGGTTGAGCGTATTCGGTACACCAATTCCCGCTATATTGAGGAGTTATTGCTCAACGAGAGATTGACGGTTCTGGGGACGATGGTGAGTTCCATTATTCACGATCTGCGAAATCCAATGTCGGCAATCCTTTCGTCGGCTGAATACCTCGAAAAGACGGCTCCGACGGATTCCGTCCGGCAATTGTCTGAGATTATCCGGATGTCGGCATTAAAAATGGTGGAGATGACTGACGAGCTTCTGGGATTTGCACTGGGCAAAGTAAATTTGAAGCCGCGGGCGACTTCCGTGGATCGCCTGCTGAAATTGCTGGACGAGGAGATACTTGGCGAAGTTCGGGCAAGCCCGGTTCGGGTTATATTGTCCGCTGACAAGATAGGGCATCTGACGCTGGATGAAACGCGCCTCACGCGTTGTTTTGCGAATATGATTAAGAATGCAAAAGAGGCGCTTGGTGAAGAGGGAACGATCACCATCGAGATTCGGGACGCAGGTTCGAAAATGCGTGTGTCAATCTCTGACACTGGTCCGGGTGTGCCCGAGGTGATCCGAGGCCGGATTTTCGAGCCCTTCGTGACGTGCGGCAAGAAGCGCGGGACAGGTCTTGGGATGGCTATAGCAAAATCCACTGTCGATGCGCATGGGGGACGGATCTGGCTCGAGAGCGAGACAGGGAAGGGCACAACGTTCCATGTCGAAGTGCCGAAGCAGGTCGATCCCTCTGTTATGCTGAGTGAGCGGTAGGCTAGGCTCAGCAGCCGGACGGGGTCACGTCTCAACTTTCAACATTCGCTGGTTTTTTTTATTTCGGGGCAGGCATCTGGCGTATTTGTAGAAGTCAAATGTTGAAAGTTGAGACATGACCCCGTCAATTCTACTCGATTTTTGGAAAGATCGGATACGGCGTTCCCATGCGATGGCCCGAGGGCAGGCCTCCCCACTCAAGCCGGCACGCTGTTTCTGACTGCAGTTGGTCCAGGATTCGCGCGCTGGAGCGAGGTGTCACTGGACTCATCATCAGCGAGATCAACCTTCCCGTTTCCGCGAGTGCGTAAAGAACCGCATCGAGCAATTCCGCGTGTTCAGGCTGTTTCGCAAGTTTCCAGGGAGCCTTTTGCTCGACCAACGTATTCGCCCTTGTTACCAGT
>DATMQC010000244.1:0-4292 GCA_035567275.1 Chthoniobacterales bacterium
GTCGACAAGGCGCGAGGAGCGGAGCATATCTCAATCGATACGTGACCGACGAGCAACGCGGTCGCCGGCCCATTTTCATCGCAACCCTTCGGGCCGGAGCCAGTTGGCCGTTTTTCTGCGTTGCTCTCTCGGCCCGTATGACTCAGATATGGGCGCTCGTTCGCGCCTTGAAAAACGGCCAACTGCCTTCCGGCAAAATATATGTTATTTCGGGGACAGGACACTAGGGAACTCTTCGGCAAAATGATCAGACATCTTCTTCTAAAGGGCTCGGGAGGATTTATCCAGCCAACTTTAAAACGGAGCCCCACTTGGGTATAGTGGCATCAAAGATCACTCTAAATATTCTCCTGATGTTGTCCAAAACCCACAGAGTGATTAGAATCCTTGAAAAGCGAAACCGGTTGCAGATGAGTCGAGTCGTTTCCCTATCCCCGCATTTATCATCAGGTGGTTTTGCTTTTCAAGGATTCTATAGCGAGGCCGCCTCGCCCAACCGGCGCTGCTCCCAACGTGACCTTATTACCCTTACATCGCGCTGGTCTGAGGCGCGGCTTCACTAGAAATAACTGCATGAGCATAAGGAAAAATTTTCCCATAAGACTGGCGGCGGGGTTGCTCCTAGCGATCCTGATCGATACGGCTTTGCAACTTGTTTGGAAATCTGCGGTGCTGTCTTTGCCTAGCGATGGATCGCCTTGGCTCAATGTGCAGGCTATTTTGCATAGTCCTCTTTTCATATTCGTCATATTTTTGATGGCATGCCAATTCTTTAATTGGTTGATGGTCCTCGGCAACGCAGATTTGAGTTATGCTCAACCCGTCACGTCGTTGAGCTATGTTTCAGTTTTTTGCTTATCCGTTCTCTTTTTGAAGGAAGCGACCGATCTGATTCAGGTAGCAGGTATCCTATTCGTGCTTGCCGGTGTTTGGTTCATCAGTCAGACGGACCATGTCACACAATCCAGGGGAACGTGAGGCATGATGGGCCAAACCGCGACCGGTGTGCTCCTCGTGGTCATTTGCGCGCTGCTTGAAGGCGTCGGTCAGGTGTTTTTGAAAAAATCTGTTCTGGGAGCTGTCCGTTGGTATCTTTGGATTTCATTCGGCGTTGTAATTCTGTTGATCGAAACGATGATATACTCTGAAGCGTTGCTCTTTCTCGATGTCGGTGCCGCGTATGCGATCAGCAGCCTCAACCTCATTTCGGTTACGTTCATGTCCCGCTGTCTCCTTCGCGAAAAGGTGACTAGAATGCGCTGGATCGGCGTGTGTTTGATTTTTATTGGCGTTAGCCTGGTGGCAGCCCGCGCATGAATGTGCAACCCTATGAGATTGAGTTCCTTAAGAAGGCCTCCCAGATTCCAGATTGCCTGTGGAAGGCCTGCTTTCAGGTCCCAGGCGAGGGCCGCTGGTGGTACGAAGCCCTCGAGCAATCTGGCATCGACGACCAGTTCAGCTTTTTTTACGGCTTGATTGCACATCTCGGTTGTCCAGTCGGAATAGCGCCGGCTTTCGTTATGGACATGCCCGTCGAACAAGTTGCGCCGCAGACATTCTTGCGGCTATTGCGGCTCATTGGAAAGATCGTGCCGTCTGTCCTATGCCAGCGGACCTTATTTGTCGGCTCTCCGATCCTCGATGAAAGCAGAGTCGGCCTTATTTCCCAGGTTAATCGGCGTGCCGCGCTTCTTGCTCTTCAAATTGCGCTGGAAGCGAAAGCCAATGAGCTTCGTGCTTCTCTGATTGTATGGAAAGACTTTCCTGAGAGCTCGTCCGCCGATTTGGACTGGCTCTCGGATCAGCGGCGGCTTTTTCGTGTAATCAGTCTCCCAAACACGATCGTCGAATTCTCGTCACAGCGAAAAGAGGACTATTTCTCGGCGATGAAGGGATCGAGGCGGCGTAAGCTGAAAACGAAACTGAGGCGCAGTAGAGAGCAGGTTGAGCTCAGTGTGGAAATCGTCCAGCATCCGGACACAAACACGCTTGACGATATCTTTGCCCTATTCTGGCAAACCTATGAAAAATCGACGTCGAAATTTGAGAGGCTCAATCCCAAGTTTTTTGAAGTCGTTGCTAAAAATCAGGCCACGCTCTTTATCGTCCTCCGGGAAAAGGTCACCGGCGAGATGATCGCATTCATGCTCTGCTTCGATATGGGTGAGCGACTGATTAATATGTTCATCGGTATGGATTACAGCCGGCCGAAGGAATGGATGCTTTTTTTCCGCTTATGGGAAGCCGCGGTCGATGTAGCTTTATCGCGCGGTTTTACTGCCATTGTGAGTGGTCGATCGTCGTATGAGGCAAAAATTGAGACGGGACATAAGCTCGTTCCGCTCAACAATTATTGCCGCCACAGCAACATTCTTTTACACGCCATCTATCGTTTCGTCGCGCAGAGGGTCGACTGGGCCGCACTGGACGACGCTCTTGCCCGTTTCCTGAAAGCGCATCCGGAATGCACCAGGCCGTGTCGCGGCTGACCTCGTTTCCTTTCGCTAGCGCGGAGAAGAAATCGGTCCATCTTCTGGGACAGTTTATTCGCCGCGCTCAATGATTATGAAGAAAGATGGCGACGAACCCAATCCGAGTAGGTCGCGAGCGTCCTTATCCATAGCGATACTTAAGTCATAATTCCGAAGTTGAGAAGTCGTCCTCGTTCTCGTGCTCGTCGTCGTCCTCGAGAATTCTCACCGTCACACAAACGGAACAAAATAATTGCCAGGATATTCTCACGCCGGTCGAGGAGGTGCTTTACATTTCCTAAACTTGTATTCATTGAGTGATGGCTTGGAATTCGGTTAAGCGATTTACTAACAATCGTGTCGAGATTACTCATCAGGGCGTGCTAGTGCACCGTCTCGCATATAATAGTGACGTCGTTGCGTTCAAAATGGGCCGCCGGCAAGGCGCGAGGAGGGCGCATCCCGACGGTGCACTAGCGCTATGGTTCGCACCAACCGTTTTCGGTGGCTCCATCGGACTATCGCAAATCTCTGTTTAGCGAAGTAAGAAGCCCGGGCGTTTTAGCCCATAAGAGCTAACTTAGGCGCTCAGCCCGCTACAATGTAGGCGAACCGTCTCGGTTTGCGCGGCTTTGAAGCGGGCAAAGCGGGGACGCTTCGCCTACTTTGCGCTTGAATCTTACGTCCCCTTCGGGGCGCTAGGCGCTAAACAGACACAGAAAATCACGACAACAAGCCTTCTTCCCATTTTTCGGCTACGGGCGAAACTTTGCCGCTGACCAGGTCTGCGAACGTCAATAACGTTTTGCGCGCGTCGCCCACGGGGTAATAGAACGCGTCCCAATTCTCGCTGTCCTCGCCATCATGATTTGGAATGACGTAATCAAAATGCCAAGCTTCTTTGAGTTCGGTATAAGCGCTCGAGGCACGACGCTCGATGTTCTCGAGATCCTTCAGCGACAGGATACTCTTCTGGCGCTGTGTGCGACGCAACAGTTTGCGGCGCATCACATCTGTCAGAAAATCCGACAACGATAGATTCCGCTCCGGCGATTGCAGAAAAAGGATTTCCTCCCGCGAAAGCGGGGCTAGAAAAATGCTCAGGAGACTGACCTTTGATGCGAACGCTTCCAGCAATTTCCGGCCGATGAACGGGTTGCCCTCATAAAATAAATCCCCGCCAGCGAGTCCCCGGTTCACATCATTTAGATCAACTGCCTGAAGGTCCCCGCGAACGTCAAGCACAATGAAATCTTCCTTGTTGCGAAGTTCCTCCATCTCTTTACGAGATCTGAATCGGTAATCTTTACCATCGGTTTCCCCAGGTCGTGGAGACCGGCAGTTATACAGTACAAGTTTGCTCAGTCCGGCTGCGTGTTCGGGATAAAACTTGCCGAATGCGGTATGCAACGGCCCTTTGCCGACGCAAGAGGGGCCGGAGAGTATAATAAAGCGTCCCATACCAGGAACAAAACTCAAACACACTGGAACTCAAGATGCAGACAGGTAGGGTCGCATCCCGCACCACTTTCTAGAGGACCCGGAAGGATGGATTCGATGTCATTTAGCAGAAACTGGTGCGGGATCGGACCCTACCAAGCTCTGACATAACGCGCGAGTAGGCTCAGCATCCGAAACAGTTTTGGTTGCGGCTGCGCCGCGCTAGCCTGGAAATTTCGCGAGCGCTTTGGCTCGTGAAATTTCCAGGCTAAGCAATCGATCCCGGCCTAAAATTCAGCGTCACTCTTTCCGGACGATGGCTCAGGTTCAAGGTGGTGAGCTTTTCGGAGGTCCTGGCGATGATTTTCCCCGCACGCGCAA
>DATMQC010000245.1:0-11845 GCA_035567275.1 Chthoniobacterales bacterium
GTATTTCCCTGTTCGCGGAGTTTCTGTAACACTTCCAGCAATTTGTGTATGTCGGCAAAATGCAGGCCAGTGGTTGGTTCATCCAGAATGTAGATCGTTCGACCGGTCGCTTTTTTTGCGAGTTCAGCCGCCAATTTTACCCGCTGCGCTTCCCCCCCGGATAGTTGCGTTCCGGATTGCCCGAGCGTCAAGTAGCCCAGGCCCACATTAACCAATGGCTCCAGCTTGTCGAAGATCGCAGGAATGTTGCGAAAGAATCGAGCTGCTTCATCGATCGACATTTTAAGAACATCCGAAATATTTTTGCCGCGATATGTGATTTCCAACGTCTCGCGATTGTACCGCGCACCTCGGCAAACCTCGCATTCGACGTAGACATCCGCGAGAAAATGCATCTCGATCTTTATCACGCCATCCCCCTGGCAATTTTCGCATCGACCGCCTGACAGATTGAAGCTGAAGCGTCCACTATCGTAACCGCGCACCCGCGACGCCGGCAATTGGCTGAACAACTCGCGCACCGGTCCGAATGCGCCGGAGTAAGTCGCGGCATTTGAGCGAGGCGTCCGACCAATAGGGCTTTGATCGATCACGATGGCTTTGTCGACTTGCTCCAAGCCGCGGATTGAACGGTGTATCCCGGGCCGCTCCTTTGACCGATAAAAATTGCGAAACAAGGCCTTTCGCAAAATATCATCGACCAATGTCGATTTTCCACTTCCGGAGACCCCTGTGACGCAGATCAGGCAGCCAAGGGGGAATGAAACCGTCAGGTCACAGAGATTGTTTTCGCTGGCTCCTACGATCGTGATCCATCCCTCTGCGCCTGGATCTGGAACTCTCTCTCGGTTGTAAAGCAAGCCCTTCGGTAAGACTCTCGTTCGCGGGACAGGAATCTGCAGTGTCCTAGAAAGGTATTGGCCAGTCAGAGAGTCTGAGTTCGATTCGATTTCACGAACGGAACCTTGCGCCACGATCTGGCCGCCTCGTGGGCCCGCGCCGGGGCCAAGGTCTATAATAAAGTCTGCTGCACGGATCGTGTCCTCGTCATGTTCGACGACCACCACGGTATTTCCCAAGTCTCGCAAATGCTTCAGCGTCCGGATGAGCCGGTCGTTATCTCGCTGGTGAAGCCCGATGCTCGGTTCATCCAGAACATAGAGAACCCCTGCCAGCCCGGATCCGATCTGCGTGCCCAGGCGTATGCGCTGAGCTTCTCCTCCGGATAAGGTGCCGCTTTCGCGGTTAAGCGCGAGGTAACCCAATCCCACTTCCATGAGAAATGCGAGGCGGTTACCGATTTCTCTCAGGACTTCGCTCGCGATAAGTCGCTGGTGTTTGGAAAGTTGTATGTTCTCTATGAAGGCCTTCGCCTCCCCTGTGGTTAAGGCGCAAAACTCGTGGATGTTCAATTGACGGCCATCCTGATCCTGGATTGTAACGGCTAGAATTTCCGGCCGTAATCGCGCCCCTTTGCAGAGCTTGCAGGTTCTGCGAGCCTGGAAACTCTTGAGACGGGCTTTTGTGAACTCGCTCTCAGTTTGAGCAAATAAATTCTCCAACTGGGGAATCACTCCTTCAAACGGCTTCTCGACGACTTTTTCGCCAAAGATGAATCGGACTGCCTGATCCCCGGTTCCATACAAGAGCGCACCTTGAAACTTATCCGGCAGTTCGGCGACCGGCGTTTCCAGGTTGATGCCAAAATGCTTTGCCAAAGCTTCAAGCTCAGCGCGGTAGTAACTCTGCATTCGCTTTGTGGCTTTTCGCCATGGCGCCATCGCACCGTCTGAAAGAGATCTTTGTCGATCGGGAATGACAAGCTCGGGGTCAAAGTAAGCTTCGGAACCCAATCCCTGGCACGCCGGACATGCGCCCGACAAGCTGTTGAATGAAAAATGTTTGGGATTTAGTTCGGGCAGCAGGAAGTCGGTTTTGGGATTACAAAAATTGGTGGAGTAGGGAATATCTTCCGATTCTTCAGCGCCGGCGAGTTGCCGGTTGATGATCAAACGGTTGTTCCCCCATAAAAGCGCGGTGTCGACTGAGTCGGCAAGCCGTGTACGGACCCCATCTCGGACCACAAGCCGATCGACGACAATTTCGATTGTGTGCCGTTGCGCCTTGGAAAGCCGCACCGGTTCCGGTTTGCTCAATTCCAGGATCTCGCCATCCGCCCGAATTCGTACAAACCCTTCTCGTTTAATCTTTTCCAACACGTCGCGAAATTCGCCCGTTTCATTGCGGATCATCGGCGCAATTACCAGAATTCGGGTCTCTTCGGGATACGCTAGAATCTGGTCGACGATCTGCTGGGGCGTCATTCTAAAAATCTTCTCCCCGGTCGAGGGATCGTGTGGTTGGCCGATGGCCGAGAAGAGCACCCGAAGGTAATCATAGATTTCTGTCGTCGTAGCAATCGTTGAGCGGGGATTGGCAACGGAGCTTCGTTGTTCAATAGCAATTGCCGGCGAAAGCCCCTCAATGAAATCAACGTCCGGCTTTTCCATCTTGTCGAGAAATTGCCGGGCGTAAGCCGAAAGGCTTTCGACATAACGTCGTTGCCCCTCCGCGTAAAGGGTATCGAACGCAAGGGATGATTTGCCGGAACCGCTCATGCCGGTGAAAACGATCATGCGCTCCCGAGGAAACTCGACGCAGATGTTCTTCAGATTATGCTGGCGGGCGCCAATTATCCTGATTGTCTCAGTAGGCATCGGTAGCAAAAGCGGTGAATCATCACCAAAGCACAAGAGTTCCCCGCCGACTAGGGCGATATTCGAGGCGCATTTGGAAGTGCCCTTCGCGTTCGCGGTTACGACGGAGTGCCTCGCAGCCGCCGGTAGCCGACATCAACATCGTTCCCGGCGTCGCCAGGGCGGACGCCCAGGGATCTGCCAGCATTTCACGGCGCCGACGGAGCGGGTGCGCCCTCCAGGCGTGAGATTGTCGGGCTAAGGCACCGAAATCCCGTGTTTCTGCAAGCGGCGATAGAAGGCACTGCGGCTCAGCCCGAGGTCCTTGGCCGCTAGAAGGGCGTTGCCATGGTGCCGGGTTAAAGCGCGATTGATCAAAAACACCTCTGCCGAATCGAGGTCCATGTTTTCCAGTTGCGAGGCTCTGCCAGGTGCCCCCTGGATACCGAGGTCGGATGCGTGAATGACATTCGAGCGGCAAAGCAGCACGGCGCGCTCCATTACATGCCGCAGTTCGCGCACGTTTCCCGGCCAAGGGTATGCTTTGAGAGCGGCAACGGCATCCTGATGAACTTCCTGAATCTGCTTCCGATAACGCCCTCTGAGTTCCTCGAGAAATTGCTCTGCCAGCTGCGCAATGTCATCCAAGCGATCCCGGAGAGCCGGAAGATGAATCTGAATAGTGTTTAATCGAAAGAAAAGGTCCTCACGGAATTTACCGGCGTCGATTTCCTTCCGCGGATCAGCGTTTGTGGCACTCAGAATGCGCACGTCGGCCCGACGCGTCTTGGACGAGCCGACCCTCTCGAACTCTCCCGTTTCCAGAACCCGCAGAAGCTTTGCCTGTTGCGTTGCGGTAAGGTTCGCAATTTCGTCCAGGAATAGCGTCCCATTGTCCGCCAGTTCGAAGCGGCCCGCCCTGTCCGTACGCGCATCCGTAAAGGCGCCCTTCACGTGTCCGAACATTTCGCTTTCGAACACGCCTTCCGGCAAACCTCCCATGTTGACGGTGATCAGCGGTTGGCCGGACCGCAAAGAAAGATGGTGCAGCATTCTCGCGACCACACCCTTACCGGTCCCGTTTTCCCCAGTGATCAAAACGTTCGCATCAGAGGGAGCGACTTGTTCGACGATGAGCCTCACCTCCTGCATTAGAGGAGATTTCGCGACAAATCCTTCCGCAGATCCTTGAGACGATCGTAAGGTACTGTTTTCCGCCTCGAGACGTTCCTTTCCGCGGAGGGCGTCACGAAGTGCGATTTGCGTTCGCAAAATCGAAAGAAGTCGCTCATTTTCCCACGGTTTCTGCAAAAAATCTTTCGCCCCGAGCCGTACCGCCTCAACTGCAAGTTGAATGGTCGCAAAGGCAGTCATGACGACAACAGGAAGCGAAGGATCCAGGCTGCTGATTTGTTTAAGGAGCGCCAGTCCCTCGGCTCCCGTTTCATCGTCGGGATGATAATTGAGATCGATTAACGCCAAGTCGAATTCCTCCTTTCTAAGGAGAGCCACAACGGCCTCCGGGGAATTGACAGTCGACGTCCGATAACCTTCGGCACTACAAATGAAAGAGAGTGCGCGTAAGATTTCAGCCTGATCGTCGGCAATAAGCACGCGGGGAACTGGCATCGATGAATAGTAGGAAATAGTTTTCTTGGAATTTTGCCAACCCTTTCGTCTAAGATTGCAGAAATGCGCGAAGTTTTGTAAAAGAGGGAAAACTCATTAATGAATCGCTGGTTGTTCTTTCCGTTGTTGGCTATTGGATTTGCACACGGCTTCGCCAAAGCACAGGATACGGCTTATAAGGCTTTGCGGACGATAGGAACTCAACGTGGTGAGAAAGCACTGAATCAGGTTGTTTCGATTTCTGGCCAGTTCGGTCGACCGCAACCAGCTGCTTGGCGGATTTCTTTAAGC
This sequence comes from Chthoniobacterales bacterium, assembly GCA_035567275.1. GTDB lineage: Bacteria > Verrucomicrobiota > Verrucomicrobiia > Chthoniobacterales > JAFAMB01 > DASZHC01. The sequence goes on from DATMQC010000245.1 coordinate 4,617, forward strand.
GATCCCGGAGCTCGCGGCGGCGTTCGAGAATTGGAGATCGTTTCCGGACAAATTTCGTCCGAACGAACGCCCGCGCGATCGCAAATGGCAGGGACAATGCCCATTGATCTCACAAAACTGAACGTCGATTCCGACGGCGCATTTCATACCGCCGAACAAGAGGCCGCGCGCAATCAGGTCGGATTTGATAGTGTCAATTACCGGCTCGCTCCGGATGTCGCGGGTGGTCAACCTGTTTGGACGCTTGAGTTATTCGATTACGAGCAACGGCCGGTCGGCAAACTGCGGATCGCGGCGGGCAACGCTGCTGTGCTGAGCGCAACCAATTGGGTTCAGGAACCGAACGCGGGCGTCGTTGCGCAGCGCTCGCACCGGTCGGACGAAGAAGATTTGACAGAGCCGCCGCCTCCTTCGGGCGGGCCCGCTCATCCTCCGGAGGATTTTCGCCAACCGGAGTATCGGGATCACCACTATGATTCTTCCTCCGAAGATTCCGGCGAGCATAACGGAGAAACCGTTTCTGAACGCGCAAATCGGTATGGAGCATCCGTCGTAAATTTCGGGCGTTCCGTTGTTCACAGGACAACTCGCGTCTTTCAGACGGTTGGTGGATGGTTTCAGGAGAAGTTCACGGGCCGCAACACGATTGATCCGAAGCATGATCAGGACGAAGAGGACGAGCGCCCTCCCACCTCCGATCCTTACAGTCGCCCGGTGAATCCAGAGCCGCCGCAACGTTGATCGCTACAGGCATTTCGATTAACCCAGAAACCGCAATTCCAAGTCGAAACGCTTTATCCTGGTCCGGAGCAGATTTATAAAAGCGTAGCAGAATTTTTGAACTGCATTATCGCGAGGCGGAAAGGTAGGGCCACATCTCCGAGGCGGCCGTTTCACGATGGGCGGCTCGGAGATCCGCCCCTACCTATGCCTTTTCGGGCTAACAGAGGACACCGGCACTTCAAAGCTCCTAGAACAAGTCATGGAATCACAGGTACTTGCAAACGCTGGCTAAGCTCAATCACTCGTCCTTTTCCCTGCGCCGAGGGCCCGTTCTGCACTCGCCCCCAGCTGCCAGACGGTTTTTCCGCCGACAATCGTCCGAATGGCGCGCCCCTTGAGTTTCCAACCATCAAAGGGAGTATTTCTAGACCTGGAAAACGAGTCCTCTTTCCGGAAGACCCACTCCAGGTCCGGATCGATCAGGGTGATGTCTGCATCGGCCCCCGGCCGCAGTGTGCCTTTCGGCAACCGGGTCAGAGTGGCGGGATTTATGGTGTAGAGCGTGATCAGGCGTTTCAGATCGATTGCCTTCCTTTGGTGCAGCAGGATCGTGAGAAATAGAGCGAACTCGGTCTCAAGCCCGAGAATTCCAAAAGGGGCGAGGTCGAATTCGACTTCTTTTTCAAAGAAAGCGTGAGGAGCATGGTCGCTTGCCAAGACCGTAATGGTGCCGTCTGCGACTCCTTCGATGAGAGCCTCCACATCTTCAGGAGCCCGAAGCGGAGGATTCATCTTGTAGTTGGTATCAAACGAACTGACGAATTCGTCAGTGAGCGCGATATGATGAGGACAAATTTCACCGGTGATCTGGACGCCCCGGGCTCTGGCATCTCGCAGCAATCGGACGCTGCCCGCTGAACTGAGATGCTGGCAGTGGAGTCGCGTTTTGCATAGGTCGGCCAGGAGGATGTCTCTGGCCACAATGATTTCTTCTCCGGTTCGAGGCCAGCCTGCCAATCCGAGCACCGTGCTCCAGTAGCCTTCATGCATTACGCCATTCCCGACCATGTTATAGTCCTGGCAGTGATCGAAGACGGCGAGATCGAACATGCGCGCATATTCGACAGCGCGGCGCATCAACTCATGGTTCTGAACACAGTGCCCGTCGTCTGTTATTGCAACAATTCCGGCCTGAACCATGGACCCGATCGGCGCCATTTCTTCACCCTTCAATCTGTTGGTAATTGCCCCCGTTGGATAGACATTGATGTGAGCGGTGTCCCGAATGCGGTCGCTGATTAACGTTATTGTGCTTGGATTGTCGGCGGGGGGATCGGTATTTGGCATGCATAACACGGAAGTAAACCCGCCGGCCGCTGCCGCACGACTTCCCGATTCGATCGTCTCTTTCTGGATCTGACCGGGCTCGCGGAGGTGTACGTGGATGTCGATCAGACCCGGCGCAACGACCAAGCCATGCGCGTCAATGACCTCGCAGCCATCTCCAGGTGGCTCGATGGAGACGCGACCGTCTACGACATACAGATCGGCCCTCTCATCCCGATCACTCGATGGATCAATGATTCTGCCGTTCTTGATGACCAAATTCCTCATCGTGCCTTCCGGGACGCACTGCTGCAGAGATAGAGAACCGCCATCCGGACGGCAAGTCCGTTGGTGACCTGATCCAGGATCATGCTCTGCGGACCGTCAGCAATGTCGCTGTCGATTTCCACGCCTCTGTTTATCGGACCGGGATGCATCACAAGACAGCTGGGTTTCAGTTTCTCCGCGCGGGCTTTCGTCAATCCAAAAAAACGAACGTATTCATTGACACTTGGAAAGTATTCCTTGCGCTGACGCTCGTGTTGAATCCGCAGCAAATTGATGATGTCTGCCGAAGGAAGAATATCGTCGATGTGGCGAGCGACTGACACACCCATTTCTTCAAATGCCCTTGGAACCAATGTACTTGGTCCAACAAGCGTAACCTCAGCACCTAGTTTTTTCAGCGCCCAGATATTTGAACGCGCCACGCGGCTGAACAATATATCCCCAACGATTGCGACTTTCAGGCCGCTTATCTTTCCGAGCCGTTCTCGAATCGTAAAAACGTCGAGCAGCGCTTGCGTAGGGTGTTCGTGAGCTCCGTCGCCCGCGTTGACGACGCAAACATCTATGCGGTCGGCCAAAAACTTTGGCGCACCCGCCGAACTATGCCGCAAAACGATGATATCCGCGTACAAGGCTTGAAGATTCAACGCAGTATCTTTTAGCGACTCTCCCTTTTGAAGGCTTGATGTCGCGGCGGATATGTTCACCACATCGGCGCTGAGGCGAAAAGCCGCCAGCTCAAAAGAGGTCCTTGTGCGGGTGCTCGGCTCTACGAAAAAATTGACCATCGTTTTGCCCCGGAGCGCAGGAACCTTCTTGATATCTCGCGAGCCTACGGTCTTGAACGCCGCGGCGGTGTCCAGGATTGTCTCAATTTCGTTGCGTTCCAACTCCCGGATGCCGAGCAGATCCTTCCGATGCCAGGTCGCCGGTCCCGGAACGCTCCCGGCAGCAGGTGCAGATGAGGTGTTCACGGCTTTTCTACTCGCACGGAGTCGGGTTCGGAATCAACGTTTTCAAGGCGAACCTTCACGAGTTCTTCTCTGGATGTCGGCAGGTTCTTGCCGATGTAATCCGGGCGAATCGGCAGTTCGCGATGCCCCCGGTCCAGAAGAACCGCAAACTGGATGCGCTCCGGGCGCCCGAACGAATTGATTGCATCCATGGCCGCGCGGCAGGTTCTACCCGTATAGAGCACGTCATCCACCAGGATCACCGTGAAATTTTCAAGATGAAGGGGCAATCGAGTTTCCTGTACGCTCTTCAGGCTTTTGCGTAGCCGAAGGTCGTCCCGATGCATTGCGACATCGACGGTTCCTAGTTCCGGTCGCCGTCCTTCAATATCTCCGATGATCCCTGCCAGCCTCCGGGCTAGTTCAACACCGCGGGACGGAATCCCGACGAGGGCAAACTTCCCCGGTTCGGAATTGTGCTCGAGTATTTCATGAGCGATTCGGCGAAGTGCGCGGGCAATCGCCTCGCCATCCATGATCAGAATTGACTTGGACATAGCTAACCTTGGTGACCTCTCAGGATCACCTTAAAGGAAAGTACCTCTACATGCCTTTTGCCTGGCGCTGTCTGCGCTCTCGCCAAGCAGACCGATGCTTTACGATCCAGTCGAGGAGAGCTCTTTCAAAGCCGATATCGTACCCGGCCTTCTCGCTTTCGATCCACTTATGGCGAAGAATCTCCTCGCGCTCGGCCAAGAACTCCTTATAGAGCACAGAATTTTTGACCAATTCTGTCGCGTCTTCGTCAGGGGGTTCCATTACTATTTTGCGAGTTTGTATATCTGACAATCGGAGTCAATCAGATTTCAAGAGTGAGAACGCTCCTACTCTCTGATTTTGGATAAATATGACCGGCATCTAGCCGACTCTGTTGCGAAGTTCGTTAGCTATTTTAAAAAAATTTTTGGAAATTGGATGGTTTGGGCTCTCAAATACGATAGGCATTCCTCGGTCCCCGGCTTCCCTCGTCTCAATATCGAGAGGAATACAGCCGAGCAACGGGACTTTCAGGCGGACCGCTTCCCGCTCGCCACCTCCACTTCCGAAAATATCATACCGCTTTCCATCACTCGGAGAGACAAAATAGCTCATGTTTTCAACGATGCCTAGTACCTGTACATTTACCTTGGCAAACATGGCGGTTGCCTTCCGAGCGTCTATGAGCGCAACCTCCTGCGGCGTCGTGACAATCACCGCTCCCGAAAGGGCGACGGTTTGCACAACCGTCAGTTGGATGTCTCCCGTGCCGGGCGGAAGGTCGAGAATCAGAAAATCGAGTCCTGCCCAATCTACCTGGCGAAGGAACTGCTGGGTTGCGCGCGTTACCATCGGACCGCGCAAAATTGCGGGAGAATTGTCGTCGAGCAGCGACCCCATCGAAATGAATTTAATGCCATAACGCTCCATCGGAATGATCGTGTTGTCGCTTGTGGCCATGGGTCTCTCCTGAGTTGCGCCAAACATTAATGAAATGCTGGGACCATAGATGTCGCAGTCGCACAACCCGACCTTTGCGCCCAGGCTCTGAAGCGCGACGGCAATGTTCGCCGAAACGGTCGACTTCCCGACGCCTCCCTTTCCGCTTGCAATGGCTATGACATGATCCACGCCCGTTATTTTTGTGGCGCCGGTCTGACCGGCCGACGCAACTTCCGGCGGATTTGTGATGTCAATGATGACGTTGGCCGATTTCACGCCGTGGATTGCGCGAAGAACCTTTTCGCAATCCCGCTTCAACGCCGACGGAACCGCGGGGTTATTGGTCGCAACGCTCAGCCGCACAACCACGTCGGAGCCGGCGATTTTGACGTTCTTTACAAGACCAAAACTCACGATGTCCCGGCTGTAGCCCGGAAATTTCACTTCCTTCAGGCGCTCGACAATCAGTTCTTCGGAGAGGTGCGACATAGGCTCTTCCTGAATGTAGCGTGTCATCATCAAAAACGCATGTGCTCTGTTCTCGATAAGGCAAGCCGGCTCGGGGCGGTACGAGGGCCGAATCTCCGAGCCGGTCGGTTTTTACGACGAGCTCGTATGTTCAAAGGCGACCAATGCTGACGGTCCGCTCGGAGATCGGACCCCTACCGCCGCACCGTCACAGCGCTATCTCGCGTCGCCAAAAATAATGTCTGCGCACCAACGAAAAAACAAAATTCCTTGCACAAGTTCCCAAGCATTGTCCAACGATTCCGGTTGCGCCTTAGTCGCCCGTTGAGAAGAGTTCCCTCTGAGGCGCGGCCTCGCTAGACAACTGTGAGTCAGAAACACTTTGAACCGCTTTCCGGCGGGCGATCCCGGATCGACTGGGGAATCGCGGTAATCATGTTTACGGTGTTCGCCGGTGGACTGGTATGGTTCACGCATGGGAACAAGAACCCGGCATTCTATAATCCCGAAGAAATGGTTCGGGTAAGCCAGGTCATTAGCGGGGAATGGGATTATCACCAGCCTGTGCTCTTTGAGTTGACGATTTCCATCATGAAACAATTGTTTCATGTGCCGCGCGATTTGCAGCCGGTTGCAGAACTTGGTCGGGTGGTGTCGGCATTCTATTCGGTTGCATCGATCGTTTGCCTGAGTCTGGCGATTTATTTCTTGTGCAATCGTGCTGCGGCGGCACTGCTTTCTTGCCTCTTGCTCTGCCAACATCAGTTCTTCGACCTGGCTCATACGGTCAACGAAAACACCTCGCTCATGTTCGGAGCCGCTCTCAGCTTGCTGGCGATGGTCTTGCTTGAACAGAAAGCCACTGTGCCGAGAGCGCTCTTCCTCGGGTGCAGCGTGGCAATCGCGGCTTCGGCTCAATATATAGGTCTGCTTCTTTTCGTTCCCGCGCTGGTTGTTGTGCTGCGGTGCGGAAATCGAGAACTGCGTGGCCCCCGAATCGCTGAATTCGTTTTGGGTCTTCTTTTCGCGATGCTTGTCATTAACTTCTCGGCGATAACCAAGCTACCTGTGACGGTGATGGACTTGGTTCAGAACCTGATGTCTGCCATGGCTGCTCTACCGGAAGGATTGAGTAACCTGGTCAAAGGGTACTACTGGGTTCTGCTACTGAAGAATACCACACCCCCTATCTGGGTTATGTTCGGGCTTTCGATCTGCATCTTTTGGTTTCAAAGGAGCAAGCTGAAGATTAGCGAGATTGCTCTATTGGTAATTCCAGCCGTCTATTTTCTGCTTCTGCTCTTCTCGCCGCCGGAAAGCGACCTGCATTTTCTTCCGATGATCGGATTTACCTACGCATTCGCAGTCGTGGGCAGTGCTTTAACCGGGGAAATGATTGCGAAATTGAGTGAACAGGCACGCGGATGGCTAATGCCTGTTCTGATAGCGGTGTGCCTATTTGCCAGCTTTCTCGAGTTCGTGCGCGGCTTACGTTACTTTGTTGCATTCAATCGGGATGATCGACTCGATATGCTTGCCTGGATGGATGGCAACCTGGACCCCGGGTGCAAGGTGATCGCGGACCGCACCGCATTTCTACCTGCCCTGTTGGCTGAAATGAATCAAAAATACCGTTTCGAACTTGTTAGCGGCGAAATTAAGCCTACTGCCGGCAAAGTGCCGTCGGTCGCCGAATTAGTCTCTTCCGGTGTCAGTTATGCGGCTCTTTCGGATTCTGATTACGAGCGGTTTTTCTCGCATGTAGTTTCCGTCGCACAGGCCAACGACGCCTCTTTTGGCGCCTTGAAGCAATTCTATTATGACGTGCTCAGCAAAGGAATCCTGATCTGGCGAAGTGACCGGGGTGCCGTGAAATATATGCAGCCGGGCTTGGCTGTTTACCGCCTGCCAAGGACAGAGCAAATCAATGGAAGCAACCACCGAAACGTCGAGACGCCAGATACCACGGACGCCGAACGGTGAAAAGGCGGC
>DATMQC010000246.1:0-26907 GCA_035567275.1 Chthoniobacterales bacterium
GTCCATGCAAAGCGTCCGAATCGTATTTATCGAGAGGGTTTGAGTTTCAGGCATAAGTTCTGAGTTGGGTAAAAGCGGCCCTATGTGAATTCATGATGCACGCAGGAATTGATCGGGTCAAAGCAGGTGGGACAACTACGATCGCCTCCTCGGAAACAAATTTGTATCAGCGGCGCATCGACAAGGCAACGGAAAGCTTTTGCGGAGAAGGACGGGGCTAACCCGCAAATTCATGCGTTATAAGAAGCGGCGCGCACATTGCGGGTTAGAAAGCTTAACTATCTTTCGGTTATGGTGTGGTTTGCGACGATTCTCAAGTTCCATGGCCTGCCGCTTGTCCCGAGCGCGCAGGGCAGGTAGGATCGCATCCAGCACCAGTTTCTAGAGGACCCGGAAGGATGGATTCGACGTCATTCAGCAGAAACTGGTGCGGGATCGGACCCTACCGCCTCTCTGGGGTCTCGCGTTGCCCAAAATAAAGCGTACGCGAACAAAGATTCCAAGTTCCTTGCACAAATTACGAAGCCGCAGGTCTTTGTGAACGCTTGCTAAATCCGCAAGAAGCTACTCTCAGTTCGCTGCAGTTGCGGCGAGAGCCGCTAGTTCGCTCAACGAGGGCTCTGTCCAGCGGCCATGCTCACGAATGAGATCTATCAGCCGATCTACGGCCTCAATTTCGGGGATGTTGAATTTCACCGCCTTCTTACCAACGTACAGATTCACTTTTCCGGGCGCCCCACCGACGTAGCCGAAATCGGCATCAGCCATTTCGCCCGGACCATTCACGATGCATCCCATGATCGCAATTTTGACACCCTTCAAATGAGCCGTGGCCGCTTTGATCCGCGCCGTTGTTGTTTGCAGATTGAATAAGGTCCGGCCGCACGACGGGCACGCCACATAGTCGGTCTTGAAAATCCGGGCACCTGCCGCCTGCAGGATGTTGTAAGCCAACCGCAGTGACTGGCCTGGCGCCTCTTCTCCCTGAACCAAAACAGCGTCTCCAATGCCGTCGCAAAGCAATGCCCCGATGTTTGTCGCGGATGCGAGAAGGATCTCAAGGAAATCGCGATCCGGATCCTCGGAAGGAACAAAAGTATCCTTCAATAGTATCGGATGGCGGGCATCGATTTTCGTCGCAAGCAACCGATATGCGGTGATAACGGGAAGATTGACGTGATCCAAAATCGTGACAAATCGGGGAGTGCGCGATTGATTGATCGCGTTTACCGCATCGGCATCCCGAGGATCCACGGCGATTAGGTCAGCAGACTCAAGAACAATCTCAGGTCGAAAATCGCCAAGCTTCGCGAGCTTGTGGGATACCTGGTCAAAGGTTTGACGGCGCACGACAACACGAATTGTTTCTTCGCCCGCAGTCAACACGCCGTTCACGTCGATACTGTCAGTTGACCGTCGCGCGTAAGAGAAAGGATCAAACGACAAGATGGTATCCGGTTGCTGATGGCCGATTTCCTGAGCGGGCCGACTGTTATATTCGGCAACGAGTTTTTGGGCAACCGGAATCTCGTGAACGCTGTCCTCCGTCAGCGAGACTCGGACCGTATCGCCAATCCCGTCCGCTAGCAGGGAACCTATTCCTATCGCGCTCTTAATACGCCCATCTTCACCATCACCTGCTTCAGTGACCCCTAGATGAACCGGGTAGTTCCAATCCGAACCCTCCTCGAGCAGTCGAGCGACAAGCAGCCGGTAAGCGGAGATCATGACCTTCGGGTTGCTCGCCTTCATCGAAAAAATAAAAGCGTGAAAGTCCAGGTCCCGCGCAATTCTGGCAAATTCGAGCGCGCTCTCGACCATGCCTAGCGGCGTATCGCCGTATCGGTTCATGATTCGGTCGCTGAGAGAGCCGTGGTTCGTACCGATGCGCAAACTGATGCCCCGCTCCTGGCAGATTCGTACGAGCGGAGTGAACCGTTCCCGAATCCGGCTCAGTTCGGCCGCGTACTGGTCATCGCTATATTCCTTTATCGCGAATTTCTTTGAATCCGCGTAATTTCCCGGATTGATACGCACTTTTTCCACCCAGCGGGCTGCCTCCATCGCAGCTTCCGGTTTGAAGTGAATGTCGGCCACGATGGGAACGTCACAGCCCATCTTAAGCAAACCTTTTTTGATATGCTCCAGGTTCTGCGCATCTTTGACCGTCGGAGCGGTGATTCGCACAATCTCACATCCGACCCCGGCCAACTCCATTGTTTGCCGAATACACGCATCGGTATCCATCGTGTCGCAGGTGATCATGGACTGAACACGAATCGGATTTCGTCCCCCTACGCCGACGTTGCCAACCCTGACTTCTCGGGTAGCTCTCCGGCGATAACGCATCGGATCGGGACAAAAAGAAGCACTTCTCATTGGTTTTCGGGAGGTGCGGGTTTGGCTGGCACGCTGAACTTTGTTTTGTGATTCGAATTCCAAGGCAAATCCTGCGCGTCGTAAAATGAAACGTAGAGCATGAAGCCAATGAGCAGGAGCGCGCACGCTCCCTGGACAACTTCAAGCACGCGGATGTTGATCGGGCGTTTCCGAATGCCCTCAATAAGAGCCAGCACAATGTGCCCTCCATCCAGTACCGGAATGGGCAGAAGATTGATCATCGCCAGATTGACATTGAAGACGACGCTGAACCAAAGAGCCAATTGCCAGCCGAAGTCGGTGTCAAACAGCCTGTAGTAGGTCTGCATAATCATGATCGGACCGCTCATGTGCTGAAGTTTAATGTCGGATTGTGGCGAAAGAAGAGCTCCGATGGTGTTCCCTATGGTTTCCACGGCGGCAACAATTTGTTCCAGCGGCGAAATGTGAACTATGGTGAGCTTGCCGCTGCCGTCCCAGATAATCCCTTGCGAGTCCGAGGCATAAACAATTCCAAGAACGGCTCTGCTTTGGCCGTCCGGAATGGCCGGAAGAACGCGTACCGTTCTCGTTTGAGAGCCAGTTGCGAGTGTAAGGGAGAAAGGAATGTTCGGATCGCTTTCGATCCGCCTGAATATCTCGGTTGGATCATAAATCGAATGTCCGTCCAGCGAAAGGATCCGATCTCCCGCCTTGATGCCCGCGACGTCGGCGGGGCTGTTCTTGATCACGCTTGAAACGAGCGGTCGGGTGGCCTCGAGCGTGACCTCAAGGGTTTTCCTGTTACGCACAACGGTGAGTACCAGCGGTTTCCCCGGGTGGGACTGAGCCCATTCCACGATATGCTGAGGATGATAAAGCCGTTCACCCCCTACGGCGACGATTTCGTCGTTCGGTTGTATCCCGGCAAGCGCCGCGGCCGAACCATCGGTCACCTTGAAAACGATCGGGGTGATCGCCGGCGCGATGCCTACCTGTCGAAGAGACTTCCTCTCCCAACCCCTCGTCTCAGGTCGCGTGTAACCAGAGTCGATGGTCAGGATCTTATCGCCACGCTGCACCTTGAAGGGAATCGTCTCCCCTTCGCTTCGCACCACATACCAAGTGATGCTGTCGACCATACCGGCGAAACGAGATACAGGATGCCCATCGACCTCCAGAATCTTGTCCCCGGGCTGAAAGCCTGCTTTTGCGGCTGGTTCATCGGGCGCTACATACCCGATCGTCGTTGTCGCCTCTGCCTCTACCGTTGGTTTGCCGACCGCCCACACGATGACCGCAAAGACGAGCGCCAACATGAAACTGAAAAGCGGACCCGCGAATGCCACGATGATCTTGTCCATCGGTCCAACCGGGGGGAGGTCCTGCCGCTGGATGCCGGATTTGCCTTCCACGGCTTCCATCGGCGCCATTTGTGGCAGCAGAACAAAGCCGCCGGCGGGTATCCATCCCAAGCTGTATTCAACGCCGTTGAGAGTTTTCTTCCAGATCGGGCGCCCAAACCAGATTCCGAATTTATCGACGTGCAATCCTCTCCATCGCGCAGCCAGAAAGTGACCCAGTTCGTGAACAATAATGAGAAGATTAAAAATCAGTAGAACCTCTACAACCGTGAGGGCTACACGCAAGATGTTCAAAATCATATACTTATGTTACACTAAAGCTCGGCGCACGAACTCTCTGGCTTCGCGGTCCGCACGGACTATATCATCCAGGTCGGGTTCAGCCAAATTTGCGAGATGCTCCATAGCGCTCTGCACTAATAACCAGATTTGGGGAAATGGAATCCGGTCGTCTAGAAATGCTTGGACTGCCTCCTCATTCGCGGCATTCAAAACTGCCGGTAGCACTCCAGCGATTTCGCCAGCCTCACGCGCAAGTTTCAGCGCGGGAAATGCATCATACCTGGGCTCTTCAAAATCCAGCCGCCGGACATCCGCCAGCCTCAAGGTCTTCAGGCTGTGCGGTACGCGGTCCGGCCAAGTAACGGCATACTGAATGGGGAAACACATGTCGGAGTGGCTTAGTTGGGCAAGAATCGAACCGTCAACAAATTCTACCATCGAATGAATGATGCTCTGTGGATGTACCACGACCTGCACTTTGCTCATCGGGACATCAAACAACCAGCGAGCCTCGATCATTTCCAATCCCTTGTTAAACAGAGTCGCCGAATCAATCGTGATCTTTTGTCCCATCTTCCAGGTGGGATGCTTCAGAGCGTCGCTTTTCGTGACCATCTGGAACTTTTCAACCGGCAGCTGGCGAAAAGGGCCGCCAGATGCTGTCAAAATCAGGTTGTTGATATGACGCCCCTCTTTCCCTTCCAGGCACTGAAAAATGGCGTTGTGTTCACTGTCTACGGGCAGGATCAACACCCCCTTTCGTCGCGCTCGTTCCATAACTATTTGCCCGGCCATAACCAGAATCTCTTTGCTTGCAACGGCGAGATCCTTCCCAGATTCGATCGCGGCCAATGCTGGCCGGAGACCCGCCGTTCCCATAATTGCCACCAGGACGAGATCTGCGTCCGGCAGGGTAGCCAGCTCGATCAACCCTTCTTCTCCTGTCAAGATAGTCGGGTCATACGTCAGCCGCCCACGCAATTCCATCAAGCCCGAAGAATCAACCAGACAGATCGCTTTTGGCCGAACGCGATTGGCCACTTCCGCCAGTTTGGCGGCATTTTGGTAGGCGGCCATGCCGGCAATCTCCATGCGATCGGGTATCGTTTCGGCCACCTTGATGGCGCTTGTTCCGATCGATCCGGTAGACCCAAGGAGGATTACTTCGCGTTTTCTCATCGAACTAAAAATCGCAAGTAGAAGAAGAGTATAGGAGCGCTAAACAATAAACTGTCAATCAGGTCCAGCATCCCTCCGATGCCGGGAAGCACCGCCCCTGAATCTTTGACACCGGTGCTTCGCTTTATAATGGACTCCCCGAGATCTCCAACAACGGCGGCCAGACCGATAAGAAGGCCGAGGATTGTCGCGTGAAGAAAATTCAACCACGCCAGCTGTCGCGGCATCAAGAAGATAAGAAGATAACTCCCGATTACGGCGAATGCCAGCGAACCGCAAAATCCCTCCCAGGTTTTGGCAGGGCTGACGTGAGGTATCATCTGGTGCCGGCCAATTCGGCTCCCCACAAGGTAGGCGCCCATGTCCCCAAATTTTGTGACCACCACCAGGTACAGCACGTAGAATTGACCCGCCGTGGCTCCTTGCGGCGATCTCGGGATCACGTAAACGATTTTGGTAAGGAAGTTAAACAACCATGCGACGTACAAAAGCCCGAACAGCGTGTAGGCCATCGTCTCCAGAGGTGCTTGCTTCGCTGTCGGCCGAAACATTTGCCGCGCGAATACACCGAATAGAAACACGAGCAGCACGAACATCTCGAAGTCGTAGGCCGCGGTCTGACTATTTGTTCGCAACGCCAAAAAGCTGCCGATGAACGAAGCGGCTCCGCAAGCCATCCCGAAGGCTTTGAAACAACGCATTCCTGATTGCTCGATCATCCGGAAATATTCCCAGAGGCCCGCCATACCGAGCGAACTGATGAGCAGCAGGAAAATCGTTTCGTTTCCGGAGAATATGACAAAGAGCGCGATCGCCCACATCGCAATCGCACTGATCAGCCTCCGTAAGAATCGACTCATTGGCAAGAGATGCGCGGAGACTGCCACAAGCCCAGGAGATCGTCTATGGGGTTTTGAGTTTTGAGCGACGCCTCAGTGAAGCTCTGCCTTGATCGCACCAACAGAGCTATCGAGCTTATCCAATTGCTCTTTCAGAGGAGTATGCCGACTCGCTTCGGAGTCGCAAAAGCTTTCCAGAGGTGTGAAGGTTTGACCCACCTCTTGGTAAAAGGCATCTATGGCGTGGGTCAGCTGCACCTCGACGGCCCGCGTCAGTTCTCCACGCTTTTCATTCATCTGAAGCCTGTACCGATTCAGAATCTTTCTTCGTCGCCAAACGGCATAGATCGTGCCGGTCAATGCGGCAAGTCCGGCGACGGTGCCGGTGACATCGAGAAGCGCTGTGTGCGTCAGCGCCGCGATCACGGTCGCGATTCCTCCGGCGGCAGCCACGCCCGTCGGTACGCGCAGCCAGCGAGCGGTTTCTCCGAAAAGGCTGTGCAACTGTTCCTTGATTCTGGCATCGGACATTTGCTCCACCAATGTCAATCGGAGCCGTTGAAGGATCATCTGCCGCTGCGAAAGGAACCCTGGCGTCACTGCGCGAACCTGCTTCTTTGCCGATCCGAATTGAACTTCAACCTTGTCCTGGAGATCCTGCCATATCGAGCGGAGGTCTGATTCCAAAAGAGTAAGCGCGTGCTCGATTTTGACCTCTATCTCCTTCCTCAGCTCAGTTTCTACCTGCCCTTGAAAGTCCTTTTCCCATCGAGTCCCCGAGAAAACCATCTTGAATGTCTGGCCCAGGGTCAACTTCTGCTCCAATACGTTTTCACCCCGTTCCCGGCAGGCGTCATAGGCCTGCTCGATCTCGCGGATGAATCCACCGATCTGGCGCTTGGTTTGGGCCTTCCGGGCTTCGAACGTTCCACGGATGGATGCCAGTTTTTCCTGATCAGATTTTAGAATCTCAAGCGAGCCCTGGAGTCGCGCCCGCAACCCTCCTGCCAGGACTTGAGCCGTCTGAGCCACCGAACGCAGTTTTCCGCCCCGTTCTTCGCTCTGAGAAACCGTTGCGGTGATCCAATCTTCAAGCGGACCGAAGTTGCTTTCGTTCCATAGCCTTTCTCGGTCTGAGACAGCATTTGTTTTTGCCTGCAAAGCTTTCTTGGCTGAGACAGCAAAAATAGGGCAACTCACACTCAGTATATTGAGAGCCGTCTGTTCCAGATGTTTTGCCACAGCTTGGACTTCATGCGGTTCCCTCAAATCCGCCTGCTGCACGACAAAGACGATATTCTTTTTCCACTGGTGGCCAATCAGACGGAGAAGATCCCATGCAGATGCCGCCCAGGGGTTTGTTACCGAAAAAACGAAGACGATCAAATCGGCCATCGGCACGAAGTTCTCCGTGATTTCCTGATGATTGGCGACGATGGTGTTTGTGCCAGGGGTATCAACGATGTTGAAGTCTCGTAGAAAGTCGATCGGCCGATGGCGCTCAGCAAGATGCTCCGAAAGTTGCACGTCGTATTCAGCCTCGCCGTATTTGAAAATATAGATCCGGTCCGTTGCGGGCAGGACATCGACTTTGCAGAAGTCCCGACCGAATAGTGCGTTCAAGAGGGATGATTTGCCGGCCTTTACCTCCCCAACCACCACAAACAGAAAAGGTTGGTTGAGGTTGGCCACCAGATTCTGAATATTTTGAAGGGTGTCCTCAGGCGCACCGATTTCACTCGCAAGCACCACAAGGGACTTGAGGGCAGTTCCGAGCTGGGCGCGCAGTTCAAGGTATTTCTCAACAACCATTTTGGGGCGAGCGGGTCCTACTGAAGCTTCACAGCGGAAGCCGGCGTAGGGGAGGGTGTTTCCTCCACGTGCTCTCCGCCTTGAGCGTGCGCATCCGATGCCCCGGTTCCCTGGCCAGTTTTTGCGGATTTCGGAGAATTTGCATGTTCCGCCGCAGATCTGGCGACAGGTGACGGCGACGGCTTTGGCTGATTCATTGCGATTAATTGGCTTACGGTCACGAACTTGTAACCCTTGCGCATGAGGCCATCGAGCGTTGCCGGCATTGCGTCTACCGTCTGTTTGTGTATGTCGTGAGACAAAATAATAGCCCCTGCATGCACCTGAGTAAGGATTCGCTGCGTAATGACCGAAGCACCGGGCCTCTTCCAGTCAAACGGATCCACGGACCAAAGGATGATATTCAGCCCGAACTGATTCTCAATCCATTCGCGCTGGCGCGGCGTGATCGCTCCGTAGGGTGGCCGCAGCAGAGTGGGCGTAAACCCGCCTGCGCTCTTGATAGCCTCCTGGGTCTTTGTGACTTCCGCCGTGACCCTTTCGTCAGAGAGCTTTGAGAGCTGTGGATGCGTCCAGGAATGATTTCCAATTTCATGCCCATCCGCAAGGATGCGTCGAACAATCTCAGGGTTAGAAGCAGCATTCTGCCCGATCAGGAAGAAGGTAGCCTTGATATTGCGCTGTTTCAGCATTTCAAGCAGACGCGGCGTATTTTCTGCGCTGGGGCCGTCGTCGAAGGTCATTGCGATGAACGGCTGATCGACGCGCGCCTGCGTGTAGGTGGCAGGCTTAGCTGGTGTTTCGCCAGGTGTAGGACTTGGTTGCGCTTCCTGGGCGTGCGCAAATATTTCGCCCAGAAACCCAAGTAAAAGGATCAGGCCAAGACGCATAGAGTTATAGAAATCGTTTGAGAATTATTTCGAGATTCCTGACCGTCGCTTCCGGCCAGTGCTTTCGATCTGTAATAAGGGCGAAATCGAGCGCGCGATGTTCAGGCCACGTTGGCTCCAAAGGAATATTTTGAATGACCTTGGGAAGGATTTTTCTAGCCGCATCAGCGTTTGCCAGTAAGTGTCCGATCACCGTCTGGGCGCTCACTGGTTCGTCTTCGGTTTTCCAACAGTCGTAATCGGTTACGAAGCTCATTGAGGCAAGCGAAATCTCGGCTTCACGTGCCAGCCTGGCCTCAGGCGCACATGTCATCCCGATCACGTCGAATCCCATCCTCCGATAATACTCGGACTCCGCACGGGTCGAAAATGCGGGCCCATCCATGTTCACATAGACTCCACCGTTGTGGATAGTGTAACCGAGTTCCGCGGCTTGCTGTGCGATAATGTCGCGCAACCCAGCGCTTACGGGATCCGCGAAACTTACGTGAGCAACGATGCCGCCCCCGAAGAATGTACAGCTCGGGCGCTGGCTTGTCCGGTCAAAAAACTGTGAAGGTAGAACGATGTCCCGCGGTGCGTACTTTTCCTGAAGGCTCCCGACTGCTCCCACGCTGATGATCCATCGTACGTCCAGCGATCGCAACGCATAGATGTTTGCCCGATGGTTCAACTCGGTCGGGAGCAACCTGTGACCGCGCGCATGGCGTGGCAGAAAATACACCTGTCGCCCCGCGATCAGCCCGGACATTAGACTGTCGGATGGCTTACCGTAGGGTGTTTCCAGCGTGATCTCCCTTGGCTTTTCCAGGCCATCAATCTGGTAGAGACCGCTGCCTCCTATGACCCCAATCGCGTCCATGGTGGCGAACATTAGCGTTTAATGGCGGGTAGTGAAGACATTAAATGGATAAACAGAACGGCAACGGTCCGCCCCGATTCCAAAGAGGGCTGTTTTGACGTGCCTCTGAAGGGGGCGTGTCTCCGACGTCGGCCATTTCTTGGCTGGGTAGACGCTGTCGTGTGCTGAACAAGATTATATTGGCATTGCTGGTTACTGGAAGGGACGGCCTCCGTGCCGTCCGACTTATCTCAGTTCGATTAAGAAGGAGAAAAACGGGACGGCATGGAGGCCGTCCCTCCCACAAAATCCCTGCTGGGCGGGCAACTTGGAGATCTGCCCTAGGCGGGTATGCGCCATACCGGACTAGAACGGGAGCTCCGGCTGGTCCGGCGAAAGACGATGAAACGCGCTTGTACTGATTTCGACATGCCCACGATCCAGGCCAAAACGATGACAACTCACGTTGAATAACTGCCGAATTTCTTCAGCAATCGGGCCTTCACCACGCATCCGAGTTCCGAACTTTGAGCTGTTCAACTTTCCGTCACGCATGGAACGGATCCGGCCGAGCACTTTTTCTTTTCGATCGGGAAAGTGCGTTTCAAGCCAGGCGACGAAGATCGGCGCGACGGCGAGCGGAAGCCGGACCACCGTGTATGCGGCAAACTGCGCGCCCGCAGCCGCCGCGGCCTTAAGAATATTGGGTACTTCATGGTCGTTCAGCCCAGGGATGATGGGTGCAACATTTACGCCAACAGGAATTCCCGCCTTCCGAAGCATTGCCACTGCTTCGAGCCGGAATGATGGAATCGAAGCTCTCGGCTCGAGCAGGCGCGCAAGATCCGACTCTAGGCTCGTAATGGAAATCGCCACACCGCAAGCACTTACCTCGGCCAACTCGGCTAGATAGTCAGCATCCCGAGTCACAAGATGATTTTTCGTGACAATGAAAGTTGGGTTGCGGAAGTCGGCCAGAACCCGCAGACAGCCACGCGTGATTGCCAGCTTCTTTTCAATCGGTTGATATGCATCGGTCACGCCGCTAAGGACGAGGCACTGCGGTTTCCATGTTTTGCGCCCCAATTCCGACCTCAGCAGTTCCGGAGCCCTGGTCTTCACTAAGATCCGGCTTTCAAAGTCCAAGCCCGCGGAAAAGCCCAGGTACTCATGAGTAGGCCTCGCATAACAATAGGCGCAACCGTGCTCGCATCCGCGGTACGGATTCAGGCTGGCATCGAACCCCACATCCGGACTGTTATTGTAGGTGATAACCGTTTGCGAATCGTCCCGCAGAAACTGGGTTTGGACCTTCGGTTGAGCGGCTTCGGACGCGCACCAGTCGTCGGGCTCGCAGTGGAGCGCCTCAAATCGATTGGCGGGGTTCAGCGTAGCGCCCCGGCCACGAATCGGTGCTGGTTCCACTGGCATAGTTAAACGGAAGTCGCTCTCGCTCGTCTGGAAACGACCGAGAACCTGCTGTTTGGAAACTCAAGAATCAAAAGTAGTCCGGCTCATTTCGCGGCTTCCATTTGATACTGCATCCAACGCTCGGATGCTGGTCCGGATTTACCGGCGAACCGGTCAAGACCGCAGTGATTGCCGCACGAAGATCGCGTCCCGTAAGCGGCTTGCTGTTGCCGGGCCGGCTGTCATCAAGCTGCCCACGGTAAACGAGGCGGCGATCCGCATCGTATAGAAAGAAGTCCGGAGTGCATGCTGCGCGATAGGCTTTTGCGACTTCCTGACTCTCGTCGTAGAGGAGGGGAAAATGAAGTTCTTCTGCAAGTTCGGCCAACCGCTCGGGGCTATCATCGGGATAGCGCTCGGCATCGTTTGAGCTGATCGCGACAATTCCAAGCGAATGGCGCGAAAAGTCTGTCGCCAGTTGAATCAAAGCCGGCTTCACGTGCATCACGTAGGGACAATGCTTGCAAATAAACATTACCAGCAGCGCCTTGCGGCCGGCGAAATGATCGAGGGTTATCGTTTCTCCATCGAATACGTTTGGCAGCGCGAACGGGGGCGCACCGTGACCCAAACCTGTCATTGTAGAAGGTGTCGCAGCCATACTCATTTGAACATATATTGCATCCCGCGATTGATCAAGAAACTAGCGAGGCCGCGCCTCGGCGGGGACAGGACACTAGTGGGTCGAGCCCGCAGAACTATCGGGTCCTTTCAATTAGCGCGGCCATATTGGAGTGGGCAACTTCCTGCGGCCGAACAACCATGATTCCGGCAAATTTCCTGTATCGATAGAGATAGCTGTGGAGCGGTATGTCGATTATCACCCGCCGCTCGTCCTTCGATGCATGCATAAAACGGAGCACACCTTGCCGATCTCTGTAGGCCAGGCCTACATGCTCGGTAAATCCTTCTGGCCCGTTTCCGCTGATGCAGACCACGTCGCCATTTTGAATTTTCGATTCAATGCGGGGAACAGTAGCCTTTGGGATGTGATAAATCGTTCGGCTCGAAATCCTGTTCTCGATCTGGCGCATTTCGGGAACGAGTTGCGGGTTATTTCGGAGGTAGCGCGAACTTCGCCAATAACGGCTCATCTCATTCAGATAACGACCCCGCATGGGGACACCTCCGAGCGAACGTGTGAGATCCTTCACCAATCCGCGTTGCTCATTGTCGTAGACCCAATCCTCCAAAAAGTGAAGCCGGGTCGTGTATTTGCCATCGCAACGACCGTTCCGATACCGGTCAAGTTCGATCATCGCGAGCAGATCCTGCGGGCTGTAGTTATCAGCCTTCGCTTCAAGCATCCGCGCAAATCCCAGCGCGATCTCAAAGAAGGTCCAACAATCGACGCCCTTAAGGTTCACGGACGGGGATTCGGTATGATCATCAATCTCCAGGGTGTAGTTGACGTAAGGCGTTCCAAGCAGGGCCTGACCGACTGCGACTGTTCGGTCTCCAAGCGACAGCGAACGCCAGCTTTGCCGCTGAGCTTGTTGAACCAGTCCGTCAAATTCCGCGTTGCCCCTGAAAACTCTCGGGTAGGGGAGATAGACGTTAGCCTCCAAATTGGTGAGGGATGCCAAAAACAGCAGGACAGGCACGAACAACACGACCATGCGCATAAACCGGGATATTTAACCTGCGCCGCGCGCATTTCCAGGAAAATTCCTTCGCTGAGGGCGGTTGCAGGATGATCCTGTGGCGCTAAACTCGGTTCATGACTATCCAGGAAAGAATCGATGCCGACATCAAGGAAGCCATGCGCGCAAAAGAGGCGGATAAGTTGTCGGCATTGAGGATGGCGAAATCGGCGCTGATGAATATGGCTATCGAAAAGCATGGGGCCGGGGGCAAACTAGGCGACCTGGATGCATTGAACGTCATCCGTAAGCAGGTGAAGCAGCGCCATGAATCAGTGCAAGGCTTCGAAAAAGGGGGACGACCCGATTTGGCAGAGAAGGAGAGAAAGGAGATCGACTATTTAACTGAGTATCTTCCTGCTCCGCTCGCAGAAAGCGAAATTCAGCAACTGGTGAGAGAGGCCGTCAAGGAAGTCGGGGCGACATCCAAAGCTCAGATGGGAGCTGTCATGAAGGTCGCAACCGAAAAAGCAGCCGGAAGGGTGGAGGGCAAGGTACTGAGTCAGGCGGTGCAGAGGATTCTTTCGTGAATTCTGCGATTATTGTTGCGGCGGGAAGCAGCCGGCGTATGGGCTTGGACAAGCTGACGAGTCTCCTGCGCGGGAAGCCGGTCGTAGCTCATTCGCTGGATCGATTTGAAAAGTGCGATCTTATCGATGAAGTGATGCTTGTTATTCGCCCGGATAGGCGTTTGGAATTCGAACAAATTGTGCAAACGTTTGGCTTCAAAAAGATTAACAAAATTGTGGACGGCGGAGAGGAGCGCCATCTTTCGGTCTGGAATGGTATTACCCACCTGTCAGAGTCCAGTGAAATTGTGGCGGTGCATGATGCAGCGCGACCCCTGGTGTCTCCGGCTTTGATTAGGCGGGCGGTGGTTCTCGCGCGGGAAGTGGGTGCGATCTCGCTTGCCGCTCCGATCGTGGAAACTCTGAAGCGAGCTGATGCGACTGGGAATGTTACCGATAACGTCGACCGTGCAGGCTTATGGGGTATGCAGACCCCACAGGTTTTCCGGACGCAGTGGCTGGCTCATGCCTACAGACGAATTATTGACTCCGGCCGTTCCGTTACCGACGAGGTTTCAGCCCTGCAGGAGGCCGGTTACCCGGTTCAATTGCTGCAAAATCCAGATTGGAACATAAAAATTACTTTCCCTCGGGATCTGGATTTTGCGGAAAAACTGATCAAGTTAGGAGAGTTTAGTTTTTAGGACCTTTACCCGGGGCGCGAGCCTTAACCGAACTTCCGCGAAACCCGGTTTGTCAGCAGCATGCAGTATCGAACAACTATTTTGGAGAATGGGGTCCGGATTGCCACCCGGCCGATGCCGGAGATGAAAAGCGTAAGCGTCGGCATCTGGGTGGCCGTTGGGGGCCGGCATGAGCCCGAAAATTTGTGCGGGATCTCGCATTTCGTTGAACATCTCCTGTTCAAAGGCACTTCAGAAAGGTCGGCGAAACAGATTTCCGAGGAAGTGGAAGGTGTTGGTGGATTCATCAACGCATTCACCACGGAAGATCACACCTGCTTTTACGCGAAGGCAGCCTGCCAGCATTTGCCGGCTTTGGCTGACGTGCTTTGCGACATGTACGTTCATTCCCTGTTCGTTGAAAACGAGATCGAGCGCGAGCGAGATGTGATTCGCGAAGAAATAATGATGTGCAGGGATCACCCGGGCCAATTTTCCCAGGAGTTGCTGACAGAGGCGATGTGGCCGCGTCACGCCCTGGGCCGGCCACTAACCGGATCGATCGAATCCATATCGCGTATTCGCCGGGAGGATCTTCTCAAGTTTGTCGAAAAAAACTACAACGGCAATAGCACGATTGTTACGGTGGCCGGCAATTGTTCCCATGACGACGTAGTAAGATATTTCAAAGACAAGCTGAAAGATGTGCCGAAGGGAAAGCCCCCGGTTTTTCAACCCTGGAACGAAGTCGAACGGGACCGGCGTATCCTGGTTGCAAAAGATGTGACGGAGCAAACGCATCTGGCGCTCGGATATCATGCAATGAGCCGGACGGACGATCGCAGGTACGCAATGAAATTATTAAGCGTGATCCTGGGCGAGAACATGAGTTCGCGGTTATTTCAGCAACTCCGGGAACGTTACGCTTACTGCTACTCGGTTCATAGCGGCACTCTGGTTTTGGAAGACTCAGGTTTGGTGAGCATATGCGTTGGACTGGAACCGGAAAAGTTGCGGAGCGCGCTGCGTGCGATTCACAAGGAGTTGGATAAGCTTCGAAGCAGACCTCCTGGCAGAAAGGAACTTCGCCAGTCCCAGGAGTATACGGTCGGCCAGAATGAACTTGGTCTGGAAAGCACGACCAATCAGATCATGTGGATGGGCGAATCGTTGCTTGCTTATGGTCATGTTATCGATCCTGATGAGGTGCAGGCGTGCTTCAAGCATGTGACCGCCGAACAGGTTCAGGAGGTCGCCGACATCTGTTTTGCCCCTGAAAAAATGGGTCTTGGGCTTGTCGGACCGGTCGACGAGTCGGAAGTGGAGCTGTGGGTAAGAGACATCGGGTTTTAGTGCACCGCCTCGCATTAGGGGTGATCCCATTGCGCGCCATTCTGATCGGCACTAGTGTGCCGTCTCCCATATAATTATATACGAGACGGTACACCAATGTCCCCTCCCCGGAACAGCATGGATTTTCATGAATGTTGAAGTAGAGAATTTGCCGAATTGCATCGCCTCCCTCCGAATAGAACTGCCGCCAGATCGCGTAACGAAGGAATGGAACAAGGTCGTCCGGGACTTCAGGGAGGTCGCCCGAATTCCTGGATTTCGCCCGGGAAAGGCTCCGCCAGGTGTCGTCGAAGCCAAGTTTCGAAAGCAGATTCAGGAAGAGCTGACCAAAAAGTTGGTATCGGAAACGATGAGCGAGGCGATCCGCGAAAAGGGGCTTAAGGTCTTATCGATTTCCGAGGTGGATGATGTCGAGTTTGCTTCCGACAAAACCATGCGGTTTACCGCGACATTGATCACCGCGCCCGAGTTCGAGTTGCCGGAGTACAAAGGCATACCTGTGAAAGTCCCTCGGGTGGAAGTTACAGAGGAGGAAATTCAGAGGGCGATTGAAAAAATGCGACAAAGCCGCGCCACATTTTCCGACGTTGAGGATCGGACGCTTGGGCTTGGCGATTTCGCAGTTATCGATTACGCGACGTTGGTGGATAATCAGCCTTTGTTGGAAGTTTATCCCAGGGTCCCGCGGATGCTCAGTGGTGGAAACGACTTCTGGGTTAAATTGGATGAAAACACGTTCCTTAAGGGTTTTAGCGATGAGTTGGTCGGTATGCGCCCGCGTGAGACGCGAGAATTTGGCCTCGCTGTTCCGGCCGACTACCCGATTCGCGAGCTTGCCGGCAAAGCTCTCCATTTCAACGTCACGCTGAAGGGGATCAAGAGCATGCAGCTTCCGGAAGTTAACGACGAGTTTGCTAGCCAGATCCGCGACGGATTTACTCTCGACCAACTCCGCACGATCTTAAAAGAGGATATGACCTCCGAAAAAAAGCGGCTCGCCGAGAGGGTTAAGCACGACCAGATCATTGATTATCTCGTCTCACGTGTGGAATGCGAGTTGCCGCAAAGCTATGTGAAGGATGAAACCCGTCGCATCATGTCGGAGATCGTCCTGGAAAACCAGAGGCGCGGCATTACGGAGGACGCTCTTCGTGAGAACCAGAAGGATATTGTAAACGCTGCATCGCGCAATGCGAAGGAACGTTTGAAAGCGAACTTTATATTAACGAAAATCGCGGAAAAGGAGAACATGGACGTTAGCGCCGCAGAGTTAAAGCATCGAGTTCAACAGCTCGCGGATCAATACCGGACGACCCACGCCAAGATGATGTCGGAACTGGAAGAAAAGCGAGCGACCGGTCACGTGCGAGAGGAATTGCTGATCGGCAAGGTCCTTGATTTCCTAACCTCGAATGCTAACATCGAAATCAGTTCCCAATGGCCGGTAAACAGCTGATTGAGAGATCCCGTACCCATGTCCAATAATTTTTATAGTCCGCAAAATCTTCTGGTTCCGATGGTGATTGAGCAGACCGGGAGAGGCGAGCGGAGTTACGACATCTACAGTCGTTTGCTGAAGGATCGCATTGTGTTTATCGGCACCGCGATTGATGACCACGTGGCGAACCTGGTTGTGGCTCAAATGCTTTTTCTTCAGATGGAGGATCCGAAACGGGATATCAATTTGTACATTAATTCACCGGGGGGTTCCGTCACGGCGGGTCTGGCTATTTATGACACGATGCAATTCGTGACATGCGATGTTGCCACGTATTGTGTGGGGATTGCTGCGAGCATGGGGGCGGTTCTGCTGACGGCCGGCACGAAAGGCAAGCGTTATGCACTACCGAACTCAGACATCATGATTCACCAGGTCTCGGGCGGTGCGCAGGGCAGTGCAAGCGATGTCGAGCGCACGGTGGAGTACATGTTTAAACTGAAAAGGCGGCTTATCGGAATTCTGGCACATCACACCGGCAGGACGGAGGAGCAAATCCAAAGCGACTCGGACCGAGACTACTGGATCAGCGCTCAACAGGCCAAAGAATACGGGCTGGTGGACGAAGTTGTGAAATCGCGAAAAGATGTGGCTCCGGAAACGTTGCCTGTTCATTCAGAGAACGCTTTGACCTCTTAAGATTTCACGAATTAAAGGAAACATGGCGCGCGCTTCAAACCTGACGATGTGCTCTTTCTGTGGAAAGAGCCATGCAGAGGTGCGCAAGTTGATTGCGGGACCAGGTGTCTATATTTGCGATAATTGCATCAATGTTTGTAAGGGCATTTTAGACAAAGAGCTGAATGAGGATGCCAGACGGCAAACGACAGGCCTTCGCGTCCCGAAACCGGCTGACATCCGACGGCAGCTCGATCAGTATGTTGTCGGTCAGGAGTCTGCGAAGAAGGTTTTATCGGTTGCGGTTCACAACCATTACAAACGCATCCTTCAAGCGGGCAGCGCAAAGGACCTGTCGATGGATCCATACGCGGACGTCGAGATCGAAAAGAGCAACATCCTCCTCATAGGACCTACCGGATCGGGAAAAACGCTCTTGGCGCGTACGCTTGCAAAGATTCTCGACGTACCATTTTGCATCGCCGACGCAACGACTCTGACCGAGGCCGGCTATGTCGGTGAGGATGTAGAAAACATCATCTTGCGTTTGCTGCAGAATGCCGATTACGATGTCAAAAGGGCGGAAATCGGAATCGTTTACATCGACGAGATCGACAAAATCGGCAGGAAGACAGACAACGTAAGTATCACCCGAGATGTATCAGGAGAGGGCGTTCAGCAGGCTTTGTTAAAGATTCTGGAGGGCAGCAGCTGCAACGTTCCGCCGCAGGGAGGCCGCAAACACCCGCACCAGGAATATATCCAGGTGAATACCGAAAAGATCTTGTTCATTTGCGGGGGCGCGTTCGTCGGCCTGGATAAGATTATCAGCCGGCGGATGGGCAACAAGGTTCTGGGTTTCCATTCAACGCAGATAGCCTTGCCCGAGGACCGAACCCAGGAGACGCTCAGGAATACCGAGCCGGAGGACCTGCTCTCTTTTGGGATGATTCCGGAGTTCATCGGACGATTACCGATCGTCACGGCGCTCGACGCGTTAACCGAAGATGAGTTGATGCTGATTTTGACCGAGACCCGAAACGCGATGGTAAAGCAGTACACCAAGTTGTTGGCGATGGAGGGAGTAAACCTGGTCGTTACCCGTGATGCCGTCCGCGCGTTAGCGCTGCAAGCGGTTACGAAAGGCACCGGCGCCCGAGCTCTGCGTTCGATGTTTGAGAAGATCATGCTCGATGTCATGTATGACGTTCCGAGCCGCGAGGATGTCGCGGACGTTGTTGTCAATCGCGCTGTTGTGGAAGGCAAGCGCGCGCCCCTGATTCGAAGAAAGCAGGACAAAGACGCTGCCTGATGGCACGCCAACGTTCACAAGCACCTGCGGCTTCGTGACTTGTGCAAGGAACGTGCGATCGGTCGGTGTACAAGCGCGGTAGGGGTAGATCTCCGAGCTGCCCGCCGAGAATAGCGGCCTAGTCTTGCGAGTGTGCCTTGTTAGAACGGCCGGCTCGGAGATCCGGCCATTGACGACTGGTCCTGTTTTAATCAACGTGCTAAGATTAAGTTTCGATGAAGCGCAAACTTTTGTTCGGCTTCCTTGCCCTGTTCTTCATTTTCAATCTCGCCGTCGGCTGGAAAGTCCTGGTTTCAACAGCTTCAGCCGATTCGGATGATGCTGGGTACGAGAATCTGACCGTTTTCACGCGCGCCCTTCAACTGATACGCCAGGACTACGTCGACCCGAATAAGATCAGCTATAAGGATCTGACCTATTCGGCCCTGCACGGAATGCTCAGTGCGCTGGATCCTCACAGCCAGTTCATGGAGCCGTCTGACTATCGCGGGATGCGGGACGAGACGCGCAGCGAGTTCGGTGGCCTGGGGATTGTCGTATCGACCAAGGATGGCGTTCTTACGGTGATTTCGCCCACCGAGGATTCCCCCGGCTTCCGTGCCGGCATTTTACCTGGGGACCAGATTCTGCGAATTAACGGCAAGACCACTGAAAAGATGAGTCTCCAGGACGCCATCGATTTGTTGCGAGGGGAGCCCGGCCAAAAAGTGACTCTCACGATTTATCGGCCCTCCAGCAAACAAACCCGCGATTACACATTGCAGCGCGAGCTTATCAAAGTTGCCAGCGTAAAAGACGCGAAGATGCTCGATCAGACTCTGACCGGAAACTTCAAGCTGGGGTACGTGCGGATAACTCAGTTCAATGAACCAACGGCGCAGGAATTGGACCGCAAATTAAATGAATTGCGGACGCAAGGCATGCAGGCGCTCATCATTGATCTGAGATACAATCCGGGTGGATTGCTAACCAGTGCTGTCGACGTCTGCGGACTCTTTCTGCCCCCAAAGACAATGGTGGTCTACACGGAGGGGCGAGATGCTTCGCAACGGCGCGAGTATTTCACGGATAAGAACGCGAAGCAGCATGAGAACTTTCCCGTCGTACTTCTGGTCAATAATGGAAGCGCGAGTGGTGCCGAGATCGTGGCAGGCGCGTTGAAAGATTTGAACAGGGCGATACTCGTGGGCGAGACGACATTTGGAAAGGGTTCTGTCCAGAGCGTTATACAATTACCCGACGGATCGGCTCTACGCCTGACGACCGCCAAATATTACACCCCGGGAAAACAAGTCATTCACGAAAAAGGGGTGACGCCAAATATCAGGGCCTCGCTCACTTCGGATCAGGAGCGGGCTTTGCTTCTGCAGCGGCGCGATGCCCCGCTTTCCTCCGACGAACAGAAATTTGTCAGCGAACAAAAAGATCCTCAGCTTGATCGAGCCGTCGATGCGCTGAAGAGCGTGATGATCTATAACCAGAACGAGAAGCAGTCTCAGGAAACTCCGGAGTGAGCGGTCCGCTGATTTTGGCTGTCGAGACGTCCTGTGATGAGACGGCCGTGGCAATCCTCCGAGGTCCCGGCGAGCTCTTGGTTTCCGAGATTTCCAGTCAGATAAAGGAGCACCGAAAATTCGGAGGTGTGGTTCCGGAAGTGGCATCGCGCAATCATCTGGCCAAGATCGAACCATTGATTCTGAGCGCGTTCGGACGTTCCGCCTGTTCACCCGCCATGCTTGACTGCATCGCGGCGACTCGCGGCCCTGGACTCTTAACTTCGCTTCTTGTTGGGCACAGCGCTGCCAAAGGCTTGGCGATCGCGCTTGGCCGGCCGTTCATCGGAGTCAATCACCTTGAAGGCCATTTGTTGTCGCCCTTTTTTGGCACCATTGATGCCCCTTGCCGGTCTGTGAACCTGATCGTGAGTGGAGGACACACCCTTCTCGTTGAAATCGACGACGTGGGCTCCTATCGGTTGCTCGGGCGTACCGTTGACGACGCGTCCGGAGAGGCTTTTGACAAGGTTGCGAAATTGTTGGGATTGCCATACCCTGGCGGCCCGGAGATCGATCGCCTCTCGAAGTTCGGAGATCCAACACGATTCGATCTACCCCGTAGCATGTCAGGAAGCGCTGATTTTAATTTCAGTTTCAGCGGCCTGAAAACCGCCGTGCGTTATCTGTTGCCGAAGCTGAAGGGGGATTTTCTGGCAGACCTCTGTGCGTCATTTCAGGAGGCGGTCGTTGATGTTCTCGTTCGAAAGACAATTCGGGCAGCTGCAGTCTCCGGCGTCAAGCTCGTCACCGTTAGCGGTGGTGTAAGTTGCAATTCTCGTCTTCGATTCAGAATCGCGAAAGCGACGGATGACGCTGGATTTGAGTTGAAACTTGCCGAGCCATGGCTGAGCACGGATAACGCCGCGATGATTGCCTACGCGGCTGCCGAACGCTTTACGCGCGGGTATCGATCCAATTTAGCCGAGGACGCCGATCCGAATTTGAGCCTTGTCTGAGGTGTGCTGGACAGCCCCGGGTGCACTAGTTACTGATTTTCCGTGAGACTTCTTCTTATCGACGGTCATTACTACGTTTATCGCTCCTACCATGCGATCCAATCTTTAACTAATTCGCGGGGAGAACCGACGAACGCAATCTTCGGCTTCGTCAAGACCATTCGAAAGATGCTCAAAGACCTTCAGCCGGATCTGGCTGCCGTGTTTTGGGATGAGGGGCTACCGGAAAAACGGATGCTGTTGCAGCCTGCATACAAACAGCAAAGGGAAGCCATGCCCGACCGGATGATTCCGCAACTGGATTTCATTCGTGATTTCTGTAAGTCGATGGGGCTGCAATCCATCGCCAAACCAAACACGGAAGCAGACGACTTAATGGCGTGTTACACGATCGCCGCCCAACGCGAAAAGATTGAGACCATATTAGCGACAAACGATAAGGACCTGTTTCAACTGGTGAGTGATTCGGTCAAAATCTATTCAACGAACAAGGCAGATCTGAAAAATCCTAAAGATCCTCACGCGCTTCTCGGCGTCCAGGAAGTCATCGAAAAGTGGGCGGTCGCCCCCGGCGCGATAGGGGAAGTCCTCGCACTCACCGGCGACAGTGTTGACAACATTCCAGGGGTTGAAGGTATCGGGCAGAAAACGGCGGCAAACCTGATTCGGGAGTTCGGTACAATTGAAGGCCTTCTTGCGAACCTTGACCGGATTGCAAATCCGAAACTTAGAGAAAAGCTGGAGCTAAATCGGCTGAAAATAAAGCAAAACCGGGAAATGGTGAGGCTTGAATGTCACCATGAATTGTCTCCCCGGCTTACCGACTTGAAGATCCGGCCCGACTACCAGGCCTATCTCGCCGGACTGAAAAAGTGGGAATTCAGAACGCTGTTGGCCGAGGTTGCGGAGGAAGCCGGAAAGGCGGGCAATCCGCAAGGCGAATTGTTCTGAAGTTGCCGTGGACGTGAAAGGGGAGATTGGCTTCGTTGTGCGGAGCGACTACATCGCCACCAGGAATGGACGGCATTGCTGGCCGATCCCCTTTGGCGGGCGTCCGCCTCCGTCGGCGCCGTGCAATGGTGTTGATGTACGGCCGGCCACGGCTGCGAGGGACCGCAGCCCTCCTGAAACCCGTGGAGAAGCGGCTGCGCGGCAAAGACAGAGACGTGTGGTCATCTTCGAGCAGGAGGACGACGACGAGTCGTCAATGATGGGAGAGCCGGATCTCCGAGCCGGCCGTTTCGGCGGCCAGCTCGAGATCTGCGCCTGCCGTGGGTTACACGTCGCGCGACGGGTGACCTTCTCACGAATTTACTAAATTAAATTAAATTCCGAAGTTGAGAAGTCGTCGTCGAGAATTCTCACCGTCACACAAACGGAACAAAATAATTGCCAGGAAGATCGGCTCTTTCTTCGGCGCAGAAGCCCAATAAATCGAGGACGAGCACGAAGACGGGGACGATTCCCTAATTTCGGGATCTGGACTAAATTAAATTCGTGAGAAGGTCAGGCTAACCCCTCAACATCCACAAAGCGTACCAGGTTTGCCAATGTCGGGGCGCCATCGTGATGCCACGTGACGGCGGGCTTTTGCATTCTGCCGATCGGACAAACACGCTGCGCGCCAAGTTGAGTCGCCAGTTCGACGGTGTTCGATTTCACAGGATGAACTCCGATTGTGCTTATCTGGCGCCGTATAGGAGAAAGAACGCTCTGCAGATAAGCAGGCACCGGTTTCACGAAGATGGTTCGATACAAGGGGTTCGAGATCAGACTCGGATTGGGATCGTGGATCACGAGCCAGTCCAGGCTCTCAGGGCTTTCCCATACCTGAATTCCCGGCTCTGTTGCCGCACGAAACTTCCATTCTTCCCGGCAACTTCGCAGACTCCCTGCAATTTCTGAGGTCCACTCTGTGACGGCGCTATCGCTAAGAAACAGTTCATTGAATCGCTCGGCGAGCCCTTTAGCAAATTCTGCCGAATCGCCGGCCACATAAAAGAGTTGAGGTGATAAGCACCCCAATTGGTCGAAAACCAGAACGTCGCGAACAGCCCCCTCGATGACATTCGTATCGAATGAATCCAAAACCAGGCCGAGGCTGACCTTGTGTCCGTACGCCAGCAGTCGTTGCCGCGGAGAGACGTGCTTTGCGAAGAATTCTACGGTTTCATCTGATCCAAACACAATGATCGCTTCGGCTTCTTCCATCCAGGCGGCCTGCAAGGAATTGCTTGTCTCCGGCTGCAACTCTGCGGGTAGAAGGCGGACGAAATGGTCGAACTCCGGCAGACCCTGCCTTGGAAGTTTGACGCGATTCTTCCCGCCAACCAGAATGCCCCGTGTCAGACTTTGAATCCCCGCGTGAGGTGTATTGCCGCTTACGACGTGCAAGATTGGACTCAATGCTCTAGCCGAACAGTGGTGATCACCGTAGATTTGGGGAGTATTCGCATCCAGGAGCGTCCCGAGCTCCAGGCCGATCCATCGCTGGATGCTGGACGGCGTGAGGTCGCCTAACCAGGGGAATCCCCGGGCAGCAACTGCAATGGCCTCAACGCGATTCAAAAGATGCATCTAAGGCCAACTCCCTTGTTTCTCCCTTTTGATTGATGTTCCGTACTGAATCAACTCATCCATCGACCTCGAACAGCCTCGAGGCAGTGCGGCTGGGTCCCGGCCCAGCAACCGGAACCCCCCGCCCGGCTGTGCAACTGCCAAATCCTGCGTTTGCACCGCCAGCACTGACCACAAATTCGCAACATCAAAAATGCGCAGCAGTCCCACTTCACCAGGAGATGCCTCGCTGTTCGTAGTCGGATTGATGATAAGGAATCGCAACCAAGGTGGAGCGAAATGCGGCTGTCCTACCCCGCGCGAATAGAATTGGGAACTGAGTTCCGTCATTCCATATTCGTTCCAGATGAAATCAACCTCAATACGGAAACACCTTGAAAGCCGAGCATACAAATCCCCTTTGCCGATTTCACGATCCATCCCCTTGAATCCCCCTGTTTCCATTACAATGCTTCCCGGTGGCAGGGGGAGATCTGAAATCTCCTCAAGAAGATTCAGGAAAGCCAGTGCCGGGCCGAACAAGGTAACAGGATCAGTCCGATTCCAAAGAAACGTCCGGAGGCGGTCGACTTCGACAATCCCCTCGCTATTCACGTAAAAGGAATCAGACCGATAGTTGCTGAGAATGCCTCCCATCCGGCTGAGTGAAGAAAACTCTGCCTCCTCTGGATGCTGCATCAACAAGATCAAGGGGTGCCTGGGCAAGTCGAAATAATCCCAACCCTTTTGAACAGCCGTTTGGTAAAGCCGAAGCGAGCCAAGAAAGTGTCTCCCAAAGCCCTGTCCAGTCGTTCCGCTCGTGCGAAATTCAGCGGCGGTCTGGTTCGCGGGAAAAGATCTCAGCTCAGAGTACTTGAATGCTTGTTGGGGAACGGCCGGGATTTTCTTCCACGAATCAATAAGTTCAGATTGGCAGACGAATTCGCAGTAACGAGAATAAGCCGGATTCCGCCTCTTCTGATGCTCGTACAACCTGAGCGCAATTGCTTCGAATTTCTCTTCGTCGGACCTCTGGAGAAAACAAAGTATTTCTTCTTCGAGCGCAATGTTCATTCGCCAATGATCTTAACGAGTACACGTTTCGGCCGATTTCCGTCAAATTCGCCATAGAAGATCTCTTCCCACGGACCGAAGTCGAGCCTTCCGTTTGTGATCGCAACGACAACCTCGCGTCCCATAACGCTGCGCTTGAGGTGAGCATCTGCGTTATCTTCTGCCTCATTGTGTTCGTACTGCGAATGCGGCTTCTCCGGCGCCAGCTTTTCCAGCCATTTCTCGATGTCGCGATGGAGCCCCGATTCGTTGTCATTGATGAATACGCTTGCCGTAATGTGCATGGCGTTCACGAGAGCAAGGCCTTCTTTTACTCCGCTCTCCCGCACGCACTCGTGAATCTGCGGAGTTATCCGAAAAAATTGGCGGCGTTGCTTTGCTTCAAACCAGAGCTCTCTACGATAAGTTTTCATGAAAGACTGGAAAATGAATGAAGTGTGCCGTCTGGGAAATGGGTGAGCCTTCCCAGGCGGAGGCTGGAAATTGACAGCACCGGACTCCCCGGGTAGTTAGCGGCACGCTGCATGGAATGGATAAGCTGGGTCGCCGACCCGAATGTGTGGGCCAGTCTCGTCACATTGACTTTCCTGGAGATCGTCCTCGGGATTGACAATGTCATCTTCATTTCAATCCTCGCCGGCAAACTTCCGCGCGCGCAACAAGCCAGAGCCCGCGCGCTCGGCCTTGGTCTTGCACTTGTCACAAGGATCCTACTTCTTGTCAGCATCAAGTGGCTGATGGGCTTAACAAGTCCTTTGTTTGTTCTCTTCTCCCATGAATTCAGTGGGAAGGACCTGATCCTTCTTAGTGGCGGTATATTTCTGATCGCAAAGAGCACCCAGGAAATTCATGCAAAACTTGAGGGCGAGCAAAGAAGGCCGGATGCCAAATTGCGCGGCGGCTTTGCTCAAACAATTATTCAAATCCTCCTGCTTGATATCGTTTTTTCACTCGATTCCGTAATTACCGCCGTCGGAATGGCGCAACATTTACCCGTGATGATTGCTGCCGTGACAATCGCTTTGGTTGTGATGTTGCTTGCCGCCGGGGCTGTGAGCCATTTTGTTGAAATGCATCCGACAATCCGGATGCTTGGCATGGCATTTCTAATCCTTATCGGGGTTGTTCTCGTTGCAGACGGATTTGGCCAGCACGTCGAGCGAGGATATATCTACTTTGCGATGGTTTTTGCTACGGCTGTCGAAATGCTGAATTTGAGATTGCGTTCGAAACAGCGCCAATAACATTCCCGCCGGTAGCTTGGAGATCGTGGCCTATGCCGCCTGTACTTGATCGTTCCAAAAGAGATGGCCGCTAACTGTAGAAAATGGGCTAAGAACCCAAGAACAGCTCTTTTGAATTATAGAGTTAATGATGATCGGTGATAGATTTGTTCCGGCGCTTGAAGGTTTGACAATCTGCGGTTGTCATTGTTACCTTCCTGTGCGTCTGTCTCTTTAAACTCAACCTTCCAAAACATCCAATGAGCAAACATAGTGCAGAACACCACGAAAAAGCGGCGGAACACCATGAACATGCAGCCCGCCATCACAGAGAAGCGGCCAAGCACGAGGCAAGCGGTAAGGAAGAAACGGCGGGACACCATGCCCACGTCGCACACGGTCACCACTTACATGCTACATACCATGCGGAAGAGGCGGCAAAGGATCACGCCGCAGAGCATTCTAAGTAAGTGCCTGGCAAACTATTAGGGACTCGGCCATCGTGCCGGATAGGTGAGCAGATCGTAGAGCCCTGGGTTAGCATCTGCTCGGCGCGCGAGTAGTGGATGGAGCGATTCTGCCGAATCCACCGGATAGGCTCACCGGCTGATAGCAGCTGCTTAGGCGCGGTACGGCGCATTCAAATGCGAATGCTGTTCGTGACTCACGACCGCTCCTCCACCCTAAAAGGAGGAGTGGTTTGAGTACGCTGATGCCTCCGCCGAATCTTTAGCTCACTTCGAGCGTCCTGTCCTCGAAATTTCTGTTGGGCGTCTCTTGCGTGTGCCGCGAGTGCTAACCCGCATTTAAAAAGCTAGACATTCCGGAAGGTAGGGCCGGATCTCCGAGCCGGCCGCTATTACGAAGCATACTGGCAAGGCGATCGCCATT
>DATMQC010000247.1:0-3708 GCA_035567275.1 Chthoniobacterales bacterium
CTTTAACTCGGGGGCAATTTCTTTCTCTATTCATGTTCCTGATCGCCGCCGCATTTCTTTGGAGCGCATGGAAAAACCGCAAGCGATCGACATCATGGCAACCATAATCGGCAGCGGCTAGACGGCTTAGTACAACTATTCGGAGTACGGTGACGTATTTTTAGCGTCGAATCGGTGACGTAATCTGACGCGTCTGGCTCCTGCCTGACGGAATACGTCACCGTAATTTCGAACGTGAGTACTTAGCTTAGCTTGGAGGGCGCCGGTCTCTCGCAGCCACCCGGTACCCGGCATCAACATCATCTCACGGCGCCGACGGAGCGGAGGCCCTCCAGTTCCAGGGAGGCGGCCAGCAATGGCCCTCCGTCGCTACCTCGGCGTCAGCCGAAGAAACTCGTTAGGAGCGATTTTAACGAGCGCAAGGCGAACATCCTTTTGCTTTTTCGCCTGATAGAGTTCGACCTTCCCACTGTCATCTTTCCCAGCTTTCAGGACATCAAAGTCCCCAATCTTTGCCGGTTCGTTCGTTTGCAGGAAATAAGGCTGTCCCTTCCAGCGCAGCACTTCCCTGCCCGGTTTTTCCCGTGGATCGGGACTCAGGGTGACGGCGTCCGCAACCGCGGTCGGCTCGGAGATCCGTTCATCACGCTCGCGGTTCGCTTGATCCAGCCAGGTGCTCCAGACGACAAGACACAGCAACGCAAGAAAGCCGGCCATGAGTCTGATCGCCCAGTCAGCACCCGGAAATTGCTCGCTGGTATCGACGTCCATCGGACAAAATATAGAATCCTTGAAAAAGCAAAACCACCGCTTAATGCGTGGATATGGAAAGAACTTGACTCATCTGCAATCGGTTTTGCTTTTCCATTTTTGCGCCAGAAAATACCTCGGTTGGTAACGCTTCATTTGCGCGGGAAGCAGGAGAGGCAATGGTTGTTGCGCAGCGCTTCGAGTCGAATCGACATACTGTGCCGAAGCATTCCTCAGGGCTCGCCATCGTTCCCAATCGTAATCGGGAGCGTGCATTACCTGGCGAAGCAGGCTCCTCCATTCGGTGATTGCGCGTTCAATATCTCCATACCGCAATGACTCATTTATGAGTCGGTTTCGAGGCGTCTGCTCCTCGACAATCGCTCGAATGACCTCGGAGGCACCGGCCCCGTAAGCTGGCGGGACACCCATCTCCAGGTACCCTGGATAATCCGCGCGAGCGTACGTTTTCTGACAGATCGACCCGAGGCGCCCGCCGAAAAGCGATTCATCCAAAGCAAAGCGATGTCCGGCACGTAGATTTCCCAGGTCAAAAACCAGATCTTCAATCGGGTATTCTTCTTCTTCGAGGGCCGCAGCGATCGCCAATCCTTCTCCCTGATTAAAAAAGCTGAATAGAATGCCACGCCGGGTCGGTTTTCCTGTCTTATCAATCAATCCGAACTGGCGCCACGCGAAGGCAGGAGTCACCGGCAATTCCATCGATTCGCATTCAGGGCGGAATTGGCAAGTCTGGCAGATATCCGGATAGCTCCGCTGTATCAGCGGATCCGCAAGTACGTGTCCAAACTCATCCAAATACCCCGAAGCGGCTCGGTGCCCAAACCTGAATTGGGCCGAAACGATGGACTCGCGCCTGCTGAAATTCCAAAATTCACCATCGATTTCAGCGGCAACGATTGGCAAAAGTTCCTCTTTGAATTCACTTTTCGAGAGGGACTTCTTTTGCGCGATGAGCGGATAACGCTCCCGCAGCAGTTTTCGCAGCCACTTTACGGGAGTCCACCCATTCTCCGACACGGCAGCCACAGTCACCTCCCGTCCATACTCAAAAACGCCGTTTCCCAGCCGGCACTTGCACAAGCCTCCAAAACCGATGCCACTCAGACTGGCCGGCAGCATAAGCGCGGGTCGCCAGGTATCTCGCTTCGTTCGTACCAAGAGCCTTGCAAGAGTTGTCTGCGTCGCCGGCGGCTGTTTTTGCCAGCGACCCATCGAATTTTTCATTTCGATCTGATGCCGCCTGACAAACCTGCCACGTTCACTGTCCACTCGAATTTCACAGGGTCGAAACCCGGTTTCGTAAAATCCCTCAATGCCAAGCGTCAACATTTTGGAGGTGAATAAGCGCCTGGAAAGATCAATCGCATTGCGGAAGGAGTCTTCACCTCGTGAAGTAGCGACATCCATAACCGCAATGAACGAAGGCCAGTCGAGCGGTTCGGAACGCTTGAGCTTTAGCGGGTAAGCTTCATGCAATCTGGGGATATCCGGCGTAACCAGCGCATAACCGGCCTCGTCGAGTCCCCGCCGTCCAGCTCTCCCGAACATTTGAAGCAATTCGTCCGGTCGAACGTGCTTCTGCACATTCCCAGCCACATAATGGGCGCCGGTTATCAGAACCGACCGCATCGAAAAATTGATCCCCGCGGCAAGCCCCATCGTGGCGACGACGATGCGCAACTGGCCGCGCTTCGCCAACGGCTCAATGATCCCGGCACGGATGGCGTAGCTCAGTCCGCTGTGGTGATACGCAATCCGGTGCCGAAGCAGTTTTGCGAGCGGCTCACCGGCGATCGTCGCTTGTTCCTGACTGATTGCCAGCGGCTCATCAAGAGCACATACGGACAGTAGCGCCTGAGCA
Source organism: Chthoniobacterales bacterium (assembly GCA_035567275.1). Lineage (GTDB taxonomy): Bacteria > Verrucomicrobiota > Verrucomicrobiia > Chthoniobacterales > JAFAMB01 > DASZHC01. The sequence goes on from DATMQC010000247.1 coordinate 2,636, forward strand.
AGCTCTTCCGCAGCATTGCGCCGAGGAGCGAAGATCAGCAAGGGCCCAAGATCGGCCAGCAAAGCCCTTGCGATCATCCTCGGCCAATAGCCGCGAATCGTGCCGGGTGCCTGCACAGGGAGATCGCTAAGCATGATTTCCTCAAGCCGCACAGGGCGCTCACGATGGATGATCAGTTCCACGTTCCGCCCGATCCTCCCAAACCATGCGACGATATCTTCAGGGTTTGCCACGCTCCCGCTGAGGAGCAGGATCTGGGTTTCCGGTGGCGCGAGCGAAAGGATCAATTCATAATTTGTTCCTCGGGTGGGATCCGCGAGAAGCTGGTACTCGTCTACGACCAATAAGCGGGGGCCCTCGCCGCGTAAGAACCGACCTTTTTGCGTTTCGAGCGTCGCCACGACAACGCGTGCCCCGAGGTTTTCGCTCACATCGCCAGTCGAGATGCCAACGTCCCATCCGCGAGTGCGCCACTCGGCAAGCTTATCGTTGGCCAGAGCCCGCGTCGGCACGGTGTAGATTGCCTGACCCCGAAGAGACTCGTACAAGAGTTCGAAAACATAAGTCTTGCCCGCACCCGTCGGAGCCTGGACCACCACGTCCTTCCCTTCGCGAAGCAGGTTAACTGCATCTTGTTGCCACTTGTCTGGGATGATCAGACTGACCATCGGAGATTACGTTCTGCGGGAACGAGCAGGAGTTCAACTTGAAAAGGGAATGGTTGAAGACAGAAGGAAGAAGACAGAAATCAGAATTCCCGAACCCCAAACTCCGAACTCCGAACTCCAAACCCAGAACTCCGAACGGCGAACCGCGAACCCTGATAGAGGGATCGATGGGCCGAATTTCCGGCCGAAAATGAATAAAATCGACCATAAACTCCTAAAACAAAGGGCCATTCTGTTGTTTTCTGAGCATGCGCTCCTGCTGGTGAAGCGACCCGATTCTTTAGTGTCCTGTCCCCGAAATAGCATGTTATTTCGGGGACAGGACACTAGGCATCATCATGAAAGGCGAGTTTGGCATACCAGATGCTTCCTTTCAAACCTGGCTTCATTCGGGGGAGGTCCGAA
>DATMQC010000248.1:0-18505 GCA_035567275.1 Chthoniobacterales bacterium
ACAAGACCCCGCGCAAATTTGATCCGAGCTGTGCAGCTAACCGAATCCTCTGCGACTCGCCTCCACTCAGAGTCTTGGCCGATCGATCCAGCGTGAGGTACTCAAGGCCAACTTGCCGCATGAAGGATAGGCGCTGCACTATTTCAGATAGAATATCCACCCCGATTCGACGCTTTGCTCCGTCGAGCTTCAAATTTTCCAGCAGACTGATGGTGTCGCGGATCGAAGCGCTGGTAATTTCATTAATCGTGTATCCGCCAACCCGAACGGCCCTGGCAATTGAATTGAGCCGTGCGCCACCACATTCGGGACACCGTTCTACCGTATCTTCCGAAATGGAATCGCTCTTCAGCTCAGCTACAAGTTCCGCCTCCAGTCTTGATCCTGCGCCGTCTTCGTCCGCGGCAAATGGGAGTATGTAACCAAATCCGTTGCACTTTGCGCACCAGCCGTGTGGAGAATTGAATGAGAAGAGCCGGGGATCAAGCTCCTCAAATGCATCTCCACATGTGGGACAGGTCATTTCGCTACTGAGTACGACTCTCTCAGGAACCGGGCTGAATGCCTTGGCTCGAGCTGAATGTCTATTCGAAGCTGCCGAGCTGCCGGTCAAGAGAAACGCCGATCCATTTCCGATCTTTAGCGCTTTCTTTACAATCCCCTGTATTTCAGTTCCCGGTAATTCCCTGTTCAGCTCACTGACCACTAAATCAATCGTGTGTTCGCGGTAGCGCTCCAGGGGCGGGAACTCCGTGATTCGACATCGATTGCCGTCGACAACCAGCTCTTCGTATCCTTCGCGCTTCGCCCAGGTTGCGACCTCCCGATGAAAGCCCTTTCGCGCCTTGACGAGCGGGACAGTCAACGTCGCAGGACACCGGTTCAGAATGTCCGTGACTTGTCTGAAAATCGCCGATGCACTCATTTTGGTTACCGGGACGGCACACCGTGGGCAGTATTGAGTTCCCAGTTTCGCGAAGAGAAGCCGGAGAAAATGATAAACCTCGGTCAACGTTGCTACCGTTGATTTTCCACTTCCTCGAGTGAGTCGCTGTTCAATGGCGACGCTCGGAGGAAGTCCTTCGACATGATCAACATCGGGCCGCTCCAATTGCTCGACGAACTGACGCGCGTATGCAGACATGCTGTCCATGAATCGCCGCTGGCCCTCCGCAAAAAGGATATCAAACGCCAGACTCGACTTCCCGGATCCGCTCAAGCCTGTAACAACCACCATCTTTTCTTGAGGCAAATTCAGGGAAAGATTTTTTAGATTATGGTGACGTGCTCCATGAACTGCGATTTCCGGTTTTCTTAAGATAGCCGGAGCCTCAGCGACCCGGGAGGCGGCTAAAGGCGAACGGCCCAAGGCGGCCGCCTTTTTCTCGCGAAGCGCCAAGCCCGTATGAGAACTTTCGTTTTTTGCCAGCTCTTCGGGCGTTCCAGCCCCCACGAGATTTCCTCCCGCAACACCCGCTTCGGGTCCTAGATCAATGACGTAGTCCGCTGACTGGATTACTTCGAGATTGTGCTCGATCACGATCAATGTGTTTCCTCGATCCACCAGCCGGTGAAAAACATTCAGAAGTGTCGCGATATCATCCAAATGCAGTCCCGTCGTCGGCTCATCAAAAATCAGGAGAGAGTGTTGGCTGCTTTTCTTGCTTTCGGTCAGGTGGCCCACAAGCTTCAGGCGTTGCGACTCTCCGCCGGACAGGATATTGACCGGCTGGCCGAGTCGCAGGTAACCCAGCCCGACTTCCTTAAGCAGCTCAAGCGGTTCGGTCAGCCCGTTGTTCGGATTGATTGATCCAAAGAATGCAATTGCCTCAGTTACAGTCAGTTCAAGAACATCGTGAATCGATTTGCCGTGCAGCTTGATGGCGAGAACGTGGGGTTGATAGCGTTTCCCCTCGCATTCAGCGCATCGAATATACTGGTCGCTAAGAAACTGCATTTCGACTTTCTCATACCCAAGACCGGAGCATCGCTCACAGCGGCCCGCGCCGGAGTTGAACGAGAACACTCCCGGGGACAGTCCCGCCGCAATGGACTCGGGGAGCGAGGAAAAAATCTCCCGTACCTGATCAAAAGCTCCTACGTAAACCGCTGGCGTTGACCTGGGAGAACGGGCCAAAGGGGATTGATCAACCAGGAGAACCTCGTCAATGTCGTGGGCACCTGTGATACGTTCGCAAACACCCGGCGTCTCTTCGCTCAAGCCTCCTTTGAGCCTCAATAGGTTCTCATAAAGGACGTCCTGTACGAGCGTGCTTTTTCCCGAACCGGAAACGCCAGTGACACAGCAGAAAAGCCTTAGCGGGAATTTAACGTCTATATTTCGCAGATTATGCTCGCGTGCGCCAATCACCTCGAGAAATCGAGTGGCTCTTCTCCGTTGTCTAGGGGGAACAATCTGTTTTTTACCCATGAGATAGGCTGCCGTGAGCGAGGCGCCTGACGCCTCTTCGATCTGGTCAATCGCGCCATGAAATACAAGTTTTCCGCCGAGCTCACCGCGGCCCGGGCCGATCTCGATCAGATTGTCGGCGCTCCTGATTACGGCTTCCTCATGCTCAACGACAAGAAGGGTGTTTCCCTTATCGCGCAGCCCCTTCAGCACTCCAATTAGACGATGCACATCCCTGGGATGAAGACCGACGCTGGGCTCGTCAAGAACGAAGAGCGTGTTAACCAGTGAGGCGCCAAGGCAAGTGGTGAGATTGACCCGCTGCATTTCGCCACCCGAAAGGGATCGGGTCGGGCGATCCAATGTCAAGTACCCCAGGCCGACGTCGGCCAGGTAGTTGAGCCGGGACACAATCTGCGAGCGGAGTATCTCCGTCGTCCCATCCTTTTGCGAAATATTCAATCGACCAAGCCGATCCGATAAGGCATCGACCGGCATCTGCTGCAGCGCGGAAAGCGTATGTCGCTTGCCGTCAATTACAACCTTGAAATTTAATGTTTCAGGCTTAAATCGTGTGCCTTGGCATTCTGGACATAACGTATAGGCACGGTAGCGGCTTAAGAATACGCGAACGTGCATCTTGTAGGTGCGCGATTCCATCCAATTGAAAAATCCGCGAACACCATACCAACCGCCGCTTTCCCACACCTCGTCTGCGCTAAGATCCGGACGGACGTCGCCCTCGATGACCCAATTCTGATCCGCAAGCGGAAGTTCTTCGAACGGACAATGGATGTCGACCTCTCGCTGGATCGCGCGTGTGAGCAAATCCTCCTGGCACTGGCGCATCTGCCCTGTTTGAAACGGCTTCACAACCCCCTCCGCGATGCTCAGGCTCCGGTTCGGCATTGCTCGATCCAGATCGATCCCAATAGTGCGGCCGAAACCTCTGCATGCAGGACATGCACCGAGCGGATTGTTGAATGAAAACAGACCGGGTGTCGGAGGACGGATGTCCAGGTCGCAGTAGGGACAATGCCATCCAGTGGAAAATCGATGTTCCTCCACAGGTTCAAATGCCACTATCGCGATCTGTCCTTTGCCGAATCGGAGCGCATTTTCAATGGCTTCGACCAATCGCTTGCGGTTGGATTCCTTCAGGGAGATACGATCTTGAATGACGGCGACGATGGCCGGCAGTCGTTTCACCTGCGACGGTGCGTCCGTGCGCAGCACCTCCTGGTTCAGCCATACTCGCAAGAAGCCTTGTTGATTGAGGAAAGAAAAAAAATCCGAGGGTTTAGTTCCGGGAGGAACCGGTACTCCGAATGCAACAAGAGCCCAACGCTCCTTGAGATTCGCAAGAACGGTTGTGGCGATCCCGTCAGGTGTCTCAAGGACTATCTCGCGGGCGCACTCCGGGCAAAACGCTTTGGCGATTCGCGGCATGAGCAGCTTCAGATAGTCGTTGATCTCGGTCATAGTCCCCACTGTTGAGCGAGTCGTTCGAACTCTATTCGCCTGCTCAATGGCAATCGCGGGCGGAATTCCACGGATTTCGTCTACCACCGGCTTGTCCATTCGATCCAGGAACTGGCGGGCGTAGGGGCTGAAGGTTTCGACGTACCTGCGTTGGCCTTCTGCATAGATGGTATCGAATGCGAGACTTGATTTGCCGCTTCCGCTCGGACCTGTTATCACGTGGAATTTGTTGAGCTCGAGATCGAGGTTTATGCCCTTCAGGTTGTTCTGGCGCGCCCCGCGAATTACAATTGCACCCCCAACAAGCTGCGCAGAACTCGGCATAAGACGGCGAAGGTAATACGAGATGAGTGGACGCGCCAGTCGCGCCTAAGAGCGAGATGAAGAGACTTTCTTGAACGACGACTCTCTTCGAGCGCCGTTGAACGCCTCCGTCGCCGGCGTTATCAATCTTGATGCACACTGATTGTTCCGTTTCAGATCTCATTCGTCTTTTGGATCTAAAGCCTCATCCTGAAGGAGGCCGCTACCGCGAGACATTGCGGGATAACTCGAGCGGCGAGGGGCGCGCAGCGTCCACGGCAATCTACTTTTTACTGGGCGCTGGTGAAGAATCGCGCTGGCATCGAATCGATTCCGTCGAAGTATGGCACTGGTACGGAGGTGCGCCTCTGCTGCTTTCCGTGTCTGAGGATGGGCATGATCTCATTCAAACGCGGCTGGGAATGGATCTTACCGCCGGGGAGCGGCCTCAGGCCTTCGTGCCGGGCAACGCGTGGCAATCCGCTAGAAGCCTCGGTTCGTGGACCCTTGTCGGCTGCACCGTTGCCCCGGGTTTCCTCTTCGAAAAATTCGAAGTCCTCGCGCCGGGGTCATGTCTCAATATTCAACATTTGCCTGAAGTAGAGAACGGTCCATGCAGCGCCTAGCCCTGGGCATTTTGGCCAATGCTCGTTTCATGGGAGGGACGGCCTCCCTGCCGTCCGACTAATCATTTCTAGCCCCTATAACAAGGAGAAAAATGGGACAGCAAGGAGGCCGTCCCTCCCTGAAATGAACAGCTTTCATTACCAGTTCCGCAGAAGAGGGTCATCGGCCGAGATCAAGGATTGATGGGGAAGTGCTAAAGATCTGGCAGCCGATACTTCCTTCAAGTCGCGGCGTCCGTGGAATTCTATTCGAATGTTGAATATTGAGACATGACCCCGTTAGTATTCGTAGAAAATGCGCTGGATCTCTTTTGTGTCCCTGGTTTTAGTGAGCGCAACGGTTAAGAGGATCCGCGCTTTTTGAGGGTTTAGGGTGTCGGAGGCGACGAAATCGCGTTTGTCGTCATTGACCTCATTGTTCCTTGCAACAATTCCGTTTCCGACCCGTGCACTGCGCACGATTAAAATCCCTTTTGCCCGCGCGTCTGCCAAGGCTTGCTCTGTCAGTTCGGAGGGGTTGCCGTCGCCTACGCCTGCGTACACGATTCCATCAAGGCCACTTGCCGCAAGGGCGTCCACCGTTGTGCGGGATACGTTGGCGAATCCATAAGCGATCTCTACGGTCGGCAACTTGTCCACAACGGTGAGGTCGAACTCGGAATTTGCAGTGTGCCTCCGAGCTGGCAATCGGTAAAACGCCACGCGATTGCCTTGTATATATCCCAGGCAGCCGAGTTCCTGTGATTTAAACGTATCGGCGGTGGATGTATTGGTCTTTGTTACGTCTCTGGCTGCATTTATCTGATCGTTGAGGCAGACCAAGACGCCTTTTCCGACCGCCTCCTTGCTGCCGGCAAGGAGGCAGGCATTGTAAAGGTTGATCGGGCCGTCTGCAGACAGAGCCGTCGAAGGCCGCATGGCGCCCACAATCACGACCGGCTTAGTGCTTTTGGTCACGAGATTCAAAAAGTAAGCGGTTTCCTCCAGCGTGTCGGTTCCGTGAGTAATGACAACTCCGTCGACGTCCGGCTGTTGAAGCAGCTCGTTTACCCTTTTGGCAAGCTTCAACCAATGGTCGTTCGTCATGTTCTGGCTTGCGATCTGGAACAGCTGTTCGCCACGAACCGTGGCGATTTTCTTGAGTTCGGGCACTGCTTCGATCAAGGCCTGCACAGGCACGGTCGCGGCCTTGTATCCCACCGTCGTTGTTGAGGTTGAACCGCTGCCGGCGATCGTCCCGCCGGTCGCGACTATGACGACATTCGGAAGATTCTGAGTAGCGGTGTCGTCTCCTCGAAGGATTGCCTGGAGGACGAGGAGTAAAAGAAAAAGAAACGTGATGTTGCGAGTTTGCATGGATATCATGGCGCTCCGCGTATCTACCCGGTCCAGAACCCTTGAAAAACATAATTGATTGCGGACAAGTCAAGTTTTTTCCGAGTTCGCGCGCGGTTGACTGAATAACAATTCAAATCGCAATTTCACGCGCCGATCGGCGGACTCGGGCGGCTCAGCAGGAGCGGCTCGACTGAGCTCGCCGAAGTCTTCGCCCTACCGACGATGGCAATCGAACTGCTTTCATCATAGGATTAGGTCGTTCGAAAGCGCAGAGGAAAGGCATTTAGACGTTTCCCGATCTCGGCCTGGACGCCCCCAATAGGCCAATCAAGGAACGAGCGTCCGGTAGGGCGAGCCTCCCGGCGAGCCGCGGGCCAGGCTCGATGCCCTACAATCCAGGAGGGCGCCCGTCGTCAGAGGAGGGGTCTGGTCGGGCTGGTGGGATTCGAACCCACGGCCTCCACGTCCCGAACGTGGCGCTCTAGCCAAGCTGAGCCACAGCCCGAATTGACCGAGAGCACGGAGGTTATATCGCCTTGCCGCGCAAATCAACCTACTTTTGAATGCTGTTTTTTCCTCGATTTGCGCGGCAATATTCGGCGAGGCCGTTTACCACGCCGGTGACATATTCCTCGTAAATATTCGGGCGCATCACGCCTCCGAAATTTCGCAGGCCCTCGTACTCTCCTGCCTGAATGCGTGCGAACACTTCTTCGCTGTTCATCACATAAGGTTCAATATAGATCACCGGACACTCGTAGAGCCGATTAGCCAACAGGTTGCGAGCCCAGACATAGCCAGTATTGCCGACTCTCGTAGCATTCGGCGTGGTATAGCGGTAGGGTGGCAATCCTGTGACCGCCGCAATCGATCGTCCCATCGCTTCCGCGCATCCTAACTCCTCAAGATAGACTCGATTCAAGAGCTTTATCAGCATCGCAAGACGCTCGTCATCATAGGCAAGTTCAGCGGGGCTGTATGCGCCGTTGACAAGCAAATGAAAATGATTGGTCTTTACCAGAGTCGGCTGCGACGGATTTCCCCAGGGCTCCGCGTTGAAATGGAGGCAAAGAACCAAATCGGGCTTCAGTTGATCGTTGACGACGCGGGCGCGAGCATGAATTTCGCCGATGCGGTAAAATAGCCTCTCCGCCTCCCAATCGACGGAGAGATCCCGTTTGGGATCTGCTGGACCGGAATAAGAAGGAAGAATATTCACGACACCGCGATCCAGAAGGGAGGCATTCGCCTGGGCTTTGAGTTCGGACGGACGCAGGTCTGTTACCGGTCCAGGTTTCGACCGAACGAAGACTACGTCTGCGCCAAGGTCGCGCAGTCGGGGAGCTAACAGTTGGGCGACCCGAAGAGTCAAATCGCCCTCCGTGACCGGTGCCGATGATCCAACCTGGAACCAGCGTTCCTCCAGTTTTGCCCACTGACCGCCGAGATGCCCGGGATCAAGGGCGATTTTCAGGCCAGTCAACGGTTTTTGATCGTCGGTTCCCAAATCGCTGACACTTTTCCAGTATCGAGGGATGGGCCGGCGCCTTTCCGGAGTCTCGGCAAACCTCAGCACAAATCGGTCGCTCGCGTTTTCGGATATCGTAGCCTCGCTGGGCGTGCTCTGGAACCAGGGTCCATGGTCTGGCGCATAGACGGAATCAAGGAGAGCCAGAAATTCGTCATGCGTAATTGTCTGCTGAAACAGATTCAACCGCTCCCACCTGGGAGGTTCGGAGAGAGGCGTCACTTTCTGCGCAAAACAGACGAGGGGAACAAGTCCAGACATGGAGAACGCAAAAAAGAAGGCGGGCGTCATAGCGAATTTGATTCGGTATCTCCGAGAAATTATATAAGAGAGACTCATTCTGGTGTACGCAATGCTTCGACTCTTATTCTTAGGTGACATAATCGGGGAACCCGGGCGAAAAGCAGTAATCGAAACGGTGCCCAGGTTGAAGCAGGAGTTGGGAGTCGATTTCATCGTTGTGAATGGCGAAAACGCGGCGGCGGGCCGTGGAATAACGGGTCGAATTACGATCGATCTTTTGCGAGCTGGTGTGGCAGTCATTACGACCGGAGACCATATTTGGGATCAGAAAGAGGTAGTTTCTTATATTCAAACGGAACCTCGGCTGTTGCGTCCGATCAACTATCCGGCCGGGACGCCGGGAAGGGGGTCAATCGTGCTTGAAACTGCAAAAGGTAAAGTCGGGGTTATCAACGTCCAGGGAAGAACCTTCATGCAGCCGAGCCTTGAGAATCCTTTTCGGGTAGTTGAGGAAGAGGTTCGGCGCGTACGCGCGGAGACACATGTGATATTTGTGGATGTCCATGCGGAAACCACGAGCGAAAAGATCGCTCTGGGACGGTTCCTGGATGGCAGGGTTTCTGCAGTTGCTGGTACTCATACGCACGTGCAGACAGCCGACGAGCAGATATTCCCTGGGGGAACGGCATTTATCTGCGATGCGGGCATGTGCGGTCCGACCGAATCGGTGCTCGGCCGTGAAATCGAGCCGATCATCCAACGTTTTATCAGCTGTATGCCGGTAAATTTCCCGGTCGCCAAAGGTCAGGTGTGTCTCCACGGTGTCCTGGTGGATATTGATCCGGCTACTGGCAAAGCGAAGGCGATCCGGCGGATTGCCGAACTGGCGGGCATGCAAGCGCATCATTTGTATGGCGTTGAAAAGAAATTGCGTGATGAAGCCACCTTGGCAAAGTAGTCCTTTGAGCGGTAGCTGTTTTCCTGGTTGATTCATCGCTTCGAAAACGGCGAGGGGCGGTGATCGTTGCCCTGCGCCTGGTGAGATAAATTCCCCCTTCGAAAGTATGATGTTTGACGGGGGGCAACCCCGAAGAATCATGTTGACGGGTTGGGACTCTTTGTTAAGTTTCGGGCTCGCTTGACGGACCTTGAGAGCAGCAAGCTTCTGGCCTCTAATGAATAAGGGACTTTAGATTAGCGGCTGACGCTTGGTATGTTCAATTTTCGGCGAAGCGAGTTGGCCGGTCCTGGTAACTTTATAAGTTGGCCGGCCTCGGCAGGTGCCCATGTAGCTCAGTTGGTAGAGCACGTCCTTGGTAAGGACGAGGTCACCGGTTCAATCCCGGTCATGGGCTCCATATCCTGTGATTACCCAGACGATTTAAGTGAAGACATTAGCAGCAAGAGTATAAGGAGACCTTAAATGGCTAAGGATAAATTTGAAAGATCCAAACCGCACGTGAACATCGGCACGATTGGGCACGTTGACCATGGGAAGACGACGCTGACTGCCGCAATCACGACGGTTTTGGCCGAAAAGGGTATGGCGCAAGCTACGCGGTACGACCAGATTGATAATGCGCCCGAAGAGAAGGAGCGCGGTATCACGATCAACACCGCGCACGTCGAATATCAGACAGAAAAGCGTCACTATGCTCACGTTGATTGTCCCGGTCACGCTGACTATGTGAAAAACATGATCACCGGCGCCGCGCAGATGGACGGCGCCATTCTTGTTGTTTCGGCGGCTGACGGCCCAATGCCGCAAACCCGTGAGCATATTCTGCTGGCCCGTCAGGTAGGTGTGCCGTCGATCGTGGTGTTTCTGAACAAATGCGACATGGTGGACGATGCCGAACTTCTCGATCTCGTTGAGATGGAAGTGCGCGATCTACTGTCTCAATATGAGTTTCCCGGGGATACCATTCCGATCGTCAAGGGGAGTGCGCTAAAGGCGCTGGAAGGCGATCCGAAGCATAAGGAGGCGATTTTCCAGTTGATGGCGGCAGTCGACGAATACATTCCGTTGCCGGAGCGGCCGATCGACCAGCCGTTCCTGATGCCGATTGAAGACGTATTCAATATTGAAGGCCGAGGTACGGTTGTGACCGGCCGTGTCGAGCGCGGCGTCCTGAAGAAGATGGAAGAAGTGGAAATCGTTGGAATTCGTCCTACGGCGAAGACCACGGTTACCGATATCGAAATGTTTCGTAAGCTTCTGGATGAAGCCCGTGCAGGCGATAACGTCGGAGTCCTTCTTCGAGGCGTTAAGAAGGAGGACGTGGAACGCGGACAGGTGGTCGCGAAGCCTGGCAGCATCACGCCGCACAAGAAATTCAAGGCTGAGGTTTACGTTCTGAGCAAGGAAGAAGGTGGTCGTCACACGCCATTTTTTACCAACTACCGTCCGCAGTTTTATTTCCGAACGACAGATGTTACCGGCACCGTGAAATTGCCCGATGGCGTTGAGATGGTCATGCCTGGCGACAATGTATCGATCGAGGTCGAGTTGATCACTCCGATTGCGATGGAGAAGACCATTCGTTTCGCTATTCGCGAAGGCGGCAGGACCGTTGGAGCGGGTCGCGTATCCGATATTCTTGACTAGTCACAGAGTTGAGAGGAGGTTCTGGAGGGTCCGGCATGTGCCGGACCGTCTTGTTTTTCTATAGATAGTAGGTCAGTAGCTCAATTGGTAGAGCAGCGGTCTCCAAAACCGCCGGTTGGGGGTTCGAGTCCCTCCTGACCTGTTCTTGAGAGTCAAGCGGCGTTTGAGATTTGCACACAAAGTTTTACGGAAGGGGGAGAAGGCACTCCGAATAGCTTATGATCGGTCGAATTAGAGGATTCCTGGGAGAGGTAAAGACCGAACTAGAGAAGGCCAGCTGGCCGTGGGACCCGAAAGAAAAAGGGGTTAAGAGGTATCGCGAACTCATCGATTCGACGGCGGTAGTTGTTGTAGCGATGTTGTTGCTGAGCGGATACATCGCGTTTTGGGATCTTGTGATGGTCAATCTGGTCAAGATGCTGGTTCCTTAGGTGGCATTGAGTATGAGTGAACCCGACAAAAATCAGTGGTTTGTGGTGCACGTGCTTTCCGGGCAGGAGCAGAAGGTGTACGACAATCTGACACGCCGTATAAAAACTGAGGAGATGGGAGACCTGGTTTACAAGGTGCTGATCCCCACGGAGCGGGTCTCCGAGATCAAACGTGGGAAGCGAACTGAGACAACGCGGAAGTTTTTCCCAGGCTACCTGATTGTCAACATGTATCTCCTGGATAAGCAGAACCAGTTGGTTGACCGGACCTGGTATTTCATTCGAGAAACACCGGGGGTGCTCGGGTTTGCCGGAACCAAGGATCGGCCGGTTCCGATGCGGCCTCAGGAGGTCGAAAGCATGCTCGCCCAAATTCTGCAGCTGGAAGACAAGGTCAAACCGAAGGTTAGCTTTGAGGTTGGCGAAACGGTCAAGGTAGCGGACGGCCCATTTCAAAATCAAAGCGGGGTTGTGGAGGAGATCGATCCGGATCGAGGGAAATTGCGAGTGTCCGTAAGCATTTTCGGCAGGTCAACACCGGTGGAGTTGGAATATTGGCAAGTCGAGAGAGGCTAGGCTGTTGCTTCCGAACCTTGTTGGTTAAGTCATTTGTTTTAGGTCTATATGGCGAAAGAAGTTGTTGCGACGATCAAATTGCAAATTCCGGCGGGTCAAGCCAATCCGGCGCCTCCTGTTGGTCCGGCACTCGGTCAGAACGGCGTGAATATCATGGCGTTCTGCAAGGAGTTCAATGCGGCGACCCAAAAACAGGCCGGCGACATACTGCCTGTCGTTATCACTGTTTATAAAGATAAGACGTTCTCATTTATCACCAAATCTCCCACCGCATCGATCCTTTTGAAGAAAGCGGCAAACATTGCTGCCGGATCGAAGGAACCTAACAAGACAAAGGTCGCCAAGCTGACAAAGAAACAGGTGATGGATATTGTTAAAGTGAAGATCAAGGATATGAATGCCCGCACGGAGGAGGCCGCATACCGGACGCTGGTCGGCACTGCTCGCCAGATGGGTATCGAAATAGAAGAGTAACAGAAAAATGCGCTTTGGTCCGTCCGATTGAGTCGAACTCCAGAGCAATTCGTCTTCAAGAAGCAGGAGGGTCTGGGACCCGTCACAACTGCGCCTAAAAATGAAATTAGCAGACCGTAGCAAACGTTATCGTTCTTGCGCCGAGCTCGTTGATCCGGCGAAGATCTATTCCTTGGCCGAGGCTGTCGAAACGTTGAAAAAGCTGCCTCCGACCAAATTCGACCAAACCGTCACCTTGTCATTTCGACTGGGAGTGGACCCGCGTCAATCGGACCAGATGGTTCGCGGCACGTGCCCGCTACCTCACGGGAGCGGGAAAAGGGTGCGGGTGCTGGTATTTGCTCAGGGGCAGGCCGCCGAGGCGGCCACCGAAGCCGGTGCGGAGTATGTGGGATTCGAAGACATGATCCGGAAGTGTCAGGAAGGATTTCAGGATTTCGACGTGGCGATCGCAACCCCGGCAGCGATGTCTGAAGTGCGTAAGCTGGGGAAGGTTCTCGGCCCACGCGGGCTGATGCCCAATCCGAAGACCGGGACGGTCACGGAGGACACGGGTAAAGCAGTACGCGAGGTGAAAGCGGGCCGAGTCGAATTCAAGTTGGACAAAAATGGGAACGTCGCGGTGCCGGTGGGCAAATTTTCGTTCCAGCCGCAGGCATTGCTGGAAAACGGCGCTGCTGTGATTGACGCGGTCGTCAAAGCACGACCGGCGACGGCTAAGGGCAAGTTTGTTCACAACATTACGATGAGTGGAACGATGAGTCCCAGTTTGAAGATCGATCCGACACCCTTTTTGAAGTAGAGGAGCCAATCAAGAATGAGACCTGAAAAGACGACAATCGTTGAAGATCTCTCCGCTAGACTGAACCATTCTCCGTTTTTGATCGTGACTGAATACAGCGGGTTGAATGTGATTCAACTGTCCGAGTTGCGCTCGCGCCTGGCCGGGGCCGGTGCTCAATGCAAGGTGGTTAAGAACACCTTCTTGCGAAAGGCCGCTGCGGCAGTTGGTTATCCGGATTTAGCCGCGGAACTCAAGGGGCAGACGGCTATCGTTACCGGCGAAAGTGATGTCTGTGCTGCCGCGAAGATTTTAAAGAGTTTCGCTGCGGAATTTCAGAAGCCCTCGGTCAAGGTCGGTGTTCTGGAGAACGCGGTCATTTCCAAGGAGCAGATACAAGCTTTGGCAGATTTGCCCGCCAAAGAGGTGCTGCAAGCTCAACTTCTTGGAGTGCTCAAGTCACCGTTCCAGAAGCTGGTCACATTGCTCAATGAGCCGGCCGCCTCGCTCGCGCGATTATTGAAGGCACGAATCGACAAGGAGGGCCAGCCCGCTACAGAAAACCTTTAATGCTGCCGGCGACTGGAAACCGGTGAAATCCTGGATTTCTGGCCGCCGTCGGCGCTCCAGTTCGAGGCGTGAAGGAAGCCGCACGTCTGGAACATAAATAAACATGGTTCCTCGTCGGGATTCGCGGCTGCGGATTCTTAAATGCTTTGAGGCTTCGGAGCGCGACGATACCGAAAGAGACAGAAAATGGCAGATACAAATCAAATCGTTGAACAACTCAGCGGTCTTACAGTGCTTGAAATCGCTGATTTGGTGAAAAAGCTTGAAGAGAGATGGGGTGTAAGTGCGGCTGCGCCTGCGGCGGTCGCTGCGGCACCCGGCGCCGGCGCGGCGGCCGCACCAGTAGTCGAGGAGAAAACCGCTTTTGACGTGATCCTGAAGGAGATTGGACCGAATAAGATTGCCGTGATCAAGGAAGTCCGGGCTGCGGTTTCCGGCCTCGGCCTGGCCGAGGCCAAGGCACTGGTTGAAAGCGCTCCGAAGCCTGTGAAGGAAGGGGTGCCGAAGCAGGAAGCTGAAGAGATCAAGAAGAAGATCGAAGCGGCGGGTGCGAAGGTCGAGATCAAGTAGTCTTTAGCGGTTATTCCGCTAACCAAAACGTCAAAGGTTTTGGGGGTGTCTGGAGTGGGACGCTCGCAACTCCCACGTTTTCTATTGCCAACCAAACTATTTTTTAGCGAGCATCCGGGCGTTGCGAGCAACGCCCCTCCAACGGTTCGAGAGCTTACACCATCGGCTCCTGGGGGTAGATGTGAAAGAGCGGGAGTCACTGCTTTGCGAAATTCAGTTGCAGAAGCGCTTTTTTACGCTAGAATAGGGCCTCGTTAACCGCGGGAATTTCGAGATATCGCTCGCAAGTTACAAAAAGAAATAATCTGGCAGCTCCATCGACGTGGCGGATTTGACAAGCCTCGTGGGTGGGGCTATGTCTGTTGCCCTTTGTTGTCGAGACCTACTCCGAAACGGTAGTTCCGCGGTGCGGCAGCAAAATATTGTCCGTTCGGCTAGAAAACACGATACCGTATGTCAGAGCGCATTTTCTTCGGAAAAATTAAGGAAGCGATTGAGCCACCTAATCTGATTGAGGTCCAGCTCAATTCTTATGTGGAATTCCTACAGAAAGATGTTCCACCGAGCAGACGAAAGAATGTCGGATTGCAGGCTGTCTTTCGCGAAGTATTTCCCATCCAAAGTTACGACGACAAGGTCGTACTAGATTTCGTTAGCTATGACATCGGTGAATCGAAGATGTCGGCCCTCGAGTGTCAGAGGGAGGGACAGACTTTCAGTGCTCCGCTTCATGTGACGTTTCAACTGCGGGATGACAAGGGTACCAAGGAAGAGAAGGTCTATATGGGCGAAATTCCGCTGATGACTCCGCAGGGTACATTCGTCATCAACGGTGCGGAGCGGGTCGTTGTAAGCCAGTTGCATCGTTCTCCGGGTATCGCCTTTGAGTCTTCTGTACATTTGAACGGCAAGGTTCTCTACAGTTTCCGAATCATCCCTGATAGGGGTTCCTGGCTGGAAGTCCAATTTGATACGAACGATCTGCTTTACATTTATCTCGATCGCCGCAAACGACGCAGAAAATTTCTGGCGACGACTTTTTTGCGCTCGATTGGTTTTAGCGGCGACGGCGATATCATCAAAATTTTTTATAATATCGAAAAACTGAGGCTGACGAACGATCTCGAAGAGGAACAACTCAGCACGAGAGTTCTTATAAAGGACGTTCGTGATGGCGAAATTACGGTCGCACGTGCTTTCGAGCCCCTAACCAAGGCTACGATTCAGCAGATCCTTACGCTTGGCATCAATGAGGTCGAAGTGGTCGATATCAAAGATGACGATACGATAATCAAATCAATCAAGAAGGATCCCGCTCACGACGAGGAAGAAGCACTCAAGGATATCTACCGGCGGTTGCGTCCCGGCGATCCTCCAACAGTGGCCAATGCGCGGGGTTTGTTGAAGCGGCTATTCTTCGACCCTAAAAAATACGATTTGGGACGGGTGGGGAGATACAAGATCAATCAGAAGCTTGGGCTCGAGGTTGACCTGGCTGAGCGCACACTGACAAAGGAAGATTTTATTGGCGCCATGAAGTATCTCATCACCTTGCGCAAAGGTGAGGGGATTCTGGATGATATCGATCACCTTGGCAGCAGGCGCGTTCGCACGGTGGGCGAGTTGCTTGCGAATCAGTGCCGCGTAGGCTTGGCGCGAACGGAGCGTCTCGTGAAAGAGCGGATGACGCTTTTTGACGTGAACATCGATGGCATGACGCCACAGAAGCTGATCAATCCCAAGGCCCTCAGCGCGGTAATCAGGGATTTTTTTGGGCGATCGCAGCTGAGCCAGTTCATGGATCAGACTAATCCGTTGGCGGAATTGACGCACAAGCGCCGGCTGTCAGCTCTAGGTCCAGGAGGGTTGAGCCGGGATCGGGCCGGATTTGAAGTGCGCGACGTCCATCCCTCCCACTACGGGCGCATCTGTCCGATTGAAACGCCTGAAGGTCCGAACATCGGCCTCATCAGCTCAATGAGCACCTTTTCGCGGATCAACGAATTTGGCTTTATAGAAACGCCGTACCGGCGGGTGGAAAGCGGTCGCGTGACCACACAGATCGATTATCTCACTGCGGACCGCGAGGAAAACTACCTTGTTGCACAAGCCAACGCTCCTATCGACGACGAGGGAAACTTTACGGACGAGAAAGTTTCCTGTCGTTACCGAGGTGATTTTCTTGAAGTGGAACCGGGGAAGATCCACTACATGGATATTTCGCCGAAGCAGTTGGTCTCGGTTGCTGCCGGACTCATTCCGTTTCTGGAGCACGATGATGCGAACCGCGCTTTGATGGGATCGAACATGCAGCGGCAGGGCGTGCCTCTGATCCGGTCCGAATCGCCGCTGGTCGGAACCGGACTTGAAGGAAAAGTCGCGCGCGACTCGAAAGCGGTCATTGTTGCTGAGGCGGACGGAATCGTGACCTCTGTGATTGCGGATCAAATCGTTGTCAGCAAAGACGGAAAATCGCACGAGCCGAAAAAGAAGCTTGTTAGCCGACCAGACGAAGGGCTGCACGTTTACGAGTTGCGCAAGTTCATGCGCTCGAACGCGGGTACCTGCATCAATCAGAAGCCGATTGTTCGCAAGGGTGACAGGGTCAAGTCGGGACAGGTCATCGCGGATGGACCGAACACGGAAGCTGGAGAGTTGGCGCTGGGTCGCAACGTGCTGGTCGCTTTCATGCCGTGGAACGGCTACAACTTCGAAGACGCAATTTTAATCTCTGAAAAGGTAGTTAAGGAAGACATCTACACCTCGATTCACATCGATGAGTTCGAGATTGGCGCCCGGGATACAAAGCTGGGTCCGGAAGAAATCACGCGTGATATTCCGAATGTCAGCGAGGAAGCGCTAAGAAATTTGGGACCGGATGGCGTGATTCGTGTGGGCGCGGAAGTCAAGCCCGGCGATATTCTGGTCGGAAAGATCACTCCCAAGAGTGAAACCGAGCTGGCTCCGGAAGAGCGTTTGCTGCGCGCAATATTCGGTGAGAAGGCCGCCGACGTGAAGGATACGTCGCTCACGGTCCCTTCGGGCACCTACGGGATCGTCATGGATGTAAAGGTCTCTTCGCGCAAGGAAGTAGCGAAACAGAAACTGACTCCTGCCGAAACAAAGCGTCAGGCGAAACAAATCGGTGAGGACTACAAAAAGAAGAAGGATGAGCTTCACGAAGAGCTGACGGAAGCATTGTCAAATATTCTTTTGGGAGAAAAAATCCCGCTCGATGTGGTTAATGCCGAAACCGGGGAAATCATCATTCCTGCGAATCGAAAGATTACCAAAACGCTGCTCCGCAAGCTCGCCGGCGTATACGATCATGTTGACATCGATCCGAGCCCGATCCGCAACAAGATTCGGGAGATCATCAGTTCGTTTGAACATAAATTTGCTGAGCTTGACCTCGAGAAGGAGCGCTCGCTCGACAGAATCGAGAGTGGTGATGATATCGACCCTGGAATCATCAAGCAGGTGAAGGTTTACATCGCCAGCAAGCGCAAATTGAGCGTTGGCGATAAGATGGCAGGACGGCATGGCAATAAGGGTGTTGTGGCGAAGATCGTGCCGGAAGAAGACATGCCGTTTTTGCATGACGGAACTCCGGTCGAAATTGTATTGAACCCTCTTGGGGTTCCAAGCCGGATGAACGTTGGCCAAGTGTTGGAAACCCATCTGGGGGTGGCTGCCAAGGCCCTTGGTTTCAAGGTTGCAACGCCGGTCTTTGACGGGATCGAAGAACCGGAAATCCGAAAGTATCTGACGGACGCAAAGAAAGTGGACGGCTTTACGTGGGTGACGGAAAGCGGTAAGTCAACATTGTACGATGGCCGCACGGGTGATGCGTTCGATCAGAACGTCGTCGTCGGATACATCTACATGCTAAAGCTGGGCCACCTTGTGGCTGACAAGATTCACGCCCGCGCGGTCGGACCATATTCGCTTGTTACGCAGCAGCCGCTGGGTGGCAAGGCTCAGTATGGAGGCCAGCGTTTCGGGGAGATGGAGGTCTGGGCGCTTGAAGCCTATGGAGCTGCGTATACTTTGCAGGAACTGTTGACTGTCAAGTCGGACGACGTCCAAGGGCGAACCCGAATTTACGAATCTATTGTAAAAGGCGATAACTCGCTCGAGGCCGGAACCCCTGAGTCATTCAATGTTTTGATTAAGGAAATGCAGAGTCTGGGATTGGATGTCAAGGTTGGCGGGCGCGCCCAGGTATTTGGCGATTCTGCTCTGGATGTGGCGCCGACTGCAGCCGGATGAGGCAGGCATGAGGATTTGGGAGAGCCCCGTCAGCCTGGATAAACTGATCCGGAGCTGCGGGGAAACCTTCGGATCCCGGTCGGAGAATCGGCTCCAAAAAAAACAGTCCTAAACCAATTTTTTAAAATCACCGAACACAAAACCTGGGCAGGCAAGCCGGGGTTACTATGAACGAAACGAATCTGCGCGAGATTTTTGGAGAGGAGCGCTCGGTCGGTTTTGACCAAGTAGCAATTAGTGTGGCTTCACCAGACGCCATCCGTTCCTGGAGCAAGGGCGAGGTAAAGAATCCA
>DATMQC010000249.1:0-10584 GCA_035567275.1 Chthoniobacterales bacterium
ATGTGGGCCGCCTTTTGTGACGAGTTAACCAATGGACGGGAGAAGATGAGGCAACCGTTTTACTGCGCAACCCCAGAGGAGGCGCATCAGAGTCATCTCATTTTTACGCAAGCGCTCGCTTCCTACAAAAAGGGTCGCAATTGATAACGGTCGCAGGAAATCGCAGCTTCATCTATGCGCCCGGGGCTTCCGCCCGTTTTGATACGCCCGACCTCAACCTGGAAGAGGAAAAGGCGCATGGCTCGAAAGCCCTCCATCTTGGATATGCATATTTATTGCCGAAATTGGACGGGCCTCCAATGCTGGAAGTTCTTAGGCGCGCGCGAAAGTTAGGGTTCTTAACTTCCCTTGACGTCAGCTATCATTCCGGCCCAGATTGGAAAAAACTGCGCGAACTGCTGCCGTTTGTCGACGTATTCTGCCCAAATAGTCAAGAAGCGGAGGCGATTACCGGCGAATCCAAACCTGAAGCAGCGGCAGAAGTTCTACTCGAAAATGGGCTTCGCCAATTCGTTGCGATCAAGAGTGGAGAACGGGGAGCCTACGCCCGACCTGCAAAAGGTGAGGGTAATTTTTATGCTGCCCACGACATTTGAAGTTGTCGACAGTACCGGAGCCGGGGACGCCTATATCGCTGGCGTGTTAGCGGCATGGCATCGCGGTCTAGATTGGTACGAAGCTGCTCGAATCGCCAATGCAGCAGGCGCGTTGGCCGTCACAAAGCAAGGGGCGGCAGAAGGATTAGAAAGCTGGGAACAAGCGATGGATCTACTCAAACGGCAAACCGGGAGCCGCATTTAAACACCAAAGTCAAAAGGTCGTCTCTCGTCGTCGTCCTTGGTTCTCGAGAATCTCGCTGTCTCAGGTTCAAACGAACCGCACAAAACGAATTGGATTTTGCGCACCCCGCAGCGGAAAATTTCGCCTATGCGGCAGATGAGTGCTGGGCTTTTAATGTACCGGAGGTCCAGGTGTGGCCTTGAGGTTTTTCTTGTGCATCCCGGTGGGCCGTTCTGGGCCAGGAAGGATAACGGAGCCTGGTCGATCCCGAAGGGAATCATAGCCGAAGGAGAAGACAAGCTGGAGGCCGCCAAACGCGAGTTCGCCGAAGAAACTTCGATCAGTCCCTCTGAACCATTTATTTACTTGGGCGAAGTCCGGCAAAAATCAGGCAAGAGCGTTTATGCATGGGCCTTTGAGCGAAACGGTGATCCGCCACAAATAAAGAGTAACATGTTTAAGATAGAATGGCCACCCAGGTCTGGACGGATGAATGCATTTCCGGAGATCGACCAGGGCAAGTTTTTTACCCTCCCGGAGGCGCACCAAAAGATCAATGAACATCAAGCGGAGTTTCTAAACCGGCTAGCGGAGCATTTAGCCTGTTCTTGAGAAGGCAGCCAAAGGTTCGGGATTCAACCGGCAGACCGTGGTCCAAATTCGTTCGCCAAACACCTGCTGAAACGCTGTTCTAAGAAGCTCTCCCTCGGATTGGCTTCGCGCAACGGCAAAGATCGTGGAACCTGATCCTGACATGAGAGACAACATTATATCTGGCTGCGTTGCGAGCCAATCTCTCATTACAGGCAGCACCAAATATTTGGGAAATACCGCAGGCTCTAAATCGTTGCGCACTCCTCCCCACGGAGTGCTTGCTTCCTGACCTTTCCTTTGAAAGCTCGGCAAAACCGCGTATGCGCGATAGGCTCCCGCCGTGGACACTCCAAAACCTGGTTTGGCCAGAAAGATCCAGAGCCCGCGTGGGAACTCGCGCGGCTCCATGATTTCGCCCCGGGACGTACACCAACTCGATTCAGCATGAATAAAGAAAGGGACATCGGATCCGAGTTCCGCTGCGAGGCCGTGCAGTTCCGGCGAACTCAACGGGGATCCGTGCAATTGATTGAGCAGCAGCAGTGTCGCTGCCGCATCCGAGCTTCCTCCCCCCAGGCCGGCCCCAATGGGGATCTTCTTTTCAAGCTGGACATCATAATGCGCATCAATCGCTGCAGCCTGATTAAAAAGCTCCGCAGCTCGTATCACCAGGTTTGACGAATCACCCTTCAACTCGGGTGTATTCGAGCCAAACGATTGTTCCTTCTCCACGCGGATTTCAATCGTGTCGTAGAGTCCCACCGGAAGCATCCAGGTAGCGAGATCATGATACCCATCGGATCTTTTCCCAACAATCTCCAACGTGAGATTGATCTTTGCCGGGGTGAGAATCCTCATGCATCATCATCCTGTGCAAGGTTCGATCGCTGCAAAGGATAAAATCATTGTGCCTCTTGACGTCCCTACGCGCGAGGCATCGCGCAGCCTTATCAACCGCGTAGGCGGAACGATCGGCTTTTTCAAGGTCGGCAGCCAGCTATTTACGGCGACGGGTCCGGCGATCATCGAAGGCATTAAGGCATCAGGTTCAAAAGTCTTTCTCGACCTGAAATTTCATGATATACCGAACACGGTACGAAAGGCAGTGGAATCCGCCTGCGCACTGGGTGTTGACATGCTTACGATTCACTTGTCCGGCGGACGGGCAATGTGCGAAGCCGCAGTCGTTGGGAAAGGCAAGGCAAGAACCCTGATCCTTGGCGTTACGGTCCTGACCAGTCTGAATGACGAATCTATCGCAGAAGTCGGTTTCAAAACATCAGTTCAGGGCCAGGTGCTACTCCTTGCCGACCTTGCCAAAGACGTTGGCATCACCGGTCTGGTCGCGAGCCCGTTGGAACTGGCCGCGATACGGAATCGCTTCGGCGCCCTGTTCGTCACAGTGGTCCCGGGTATCCGTCCCAAGTGGTCAGAGACGGATGACCAGACACGCACAATGACACCGCGCGAAGCATTAAGGGCAGGCGCGGACTACCTGGTGATCGGGCGTCCGATCACGGCTGCGTCCGATCCTCTGGAGGCAGCGAAGAGGATAGTCGATGAGCTGGAGTCGCCAACGCCGTAGATTGTGCCCTGCTTTCCGTTCCTGTCTGCGCGGAATTGCTTCCTGTCGCCGCCTGAGAAAATACAAATCGCTTCTGCACGGACCGAATCCAATGATTCATCGGCTCAGACCAAAATCGGAAAATCAAATAGGCGACGGCATAGGCAATCCCCAGAAACAGAAGCAGCCAAAGCGGGGAATAGACAGCCAGATGGAGTTTCAAATCCGCCGAGACAATCCACATAAACTGGATGACTATCAGATGAAACAGATAGAGCTCGTAGCTTCTTCGGCCAAGCCACGAAAGAGGCGGAATACCTCCCCGTAAAAAACGAAGAATCGGGGGAAGGGTACAGGCGCTCCCAATCAGCAGGAGCGCCGTTCCGAGCGCAATGAAGGACGGACCGAATACGATGTTCTCTTGCCACCCTCCCCAGAAATAGCCGCACGCCGCCAGAAACGCCCCTAAAATTGGTACGCAAATCGCGTAGCGCGAATTTTCAAACCAGCGCTGAGTCAGCCGAAAACAAATTGCGGTCAAGCATCCAAGCGCAAGCTGATCGAAACAGGAAAAATATCCATAAATCTGGCCCATCGGGGAGGCATGGAATCGAGCAAAAGGGCCGGCAAAGAAAATGATGATGCAAAGACCGGCGAAGAGTCGGGCATCCCGGATCAACATGCAGACAAGCGGAAAGCAAATGTAAAATGCTTCTTCAATGGAAAGCGACCAGAGAACGTTCCACTGATTAATATTCCACCCAAAATGAACCAGCAGGGCGTTGAATCGAAAGGTTAATACGTGAATGACGGCACTAAGAACCGAGTAGTTTCTAGTATTCAGCTTGAAATAGGGATTGCCGCTATAATGCAATGCTACAAGAACGGTCAGTACAAGAACCAGACACGGTGCGATCCTCGCAAATCGAAACCAATAGAAGTTCACCGGATTGATAGTTCGCAAGCGTCCATAACGCTGGAGAGAGGTGCCAGTTATCAGAAATCCGGAAATGACGAAGAACATCGTGACACCAAAATAGCCGTTCCTGGTGATTAAGGTTACGACATGCTGCAAATGGAGAGCCTTTACCAGCAGACATGTCTGGAGATGATAGTACATGTCAAAATGAAAAAGCATCACGAGCAGAATGGAGATTCCGCGCACGGCGTCGACCAGAGGACTTCTTTGGACGGAATGGGCTTGTGATCCGATTTTCATTCCCGATTAGTCCGCGGATCGCGGACCACTTCCTCTATCGTCGGTTCTCAAATCGAGATCGAACCGGATCTCCGTGCTGCTCTTCCCCCACTCTTCAATGAGCTTCTCATCGGATTGCATGAACCCGACCGATTGATAGATCGAAATGGCTCGATCCAGACCCGCAACCGTCCAGAGGTAGATTCGCCCGAATCCGCGCGAAGCCAGATAACGGACGGCTTCCTCCACCAGCCAACGCCCCAAACCAATTCCGCGAACCGGTTTAGAGACAAAAAGCAAACGAAGTTGCGCCTGGTTCTCCGGTCGCTCGACAACCAGGACTGAGCCGACCACTTCACCGCCTTTTCTGGCTATCCATGCAAACGAGCGGTCCTTGGGAGGGTTCAGAATGAATTCGGCCGCAATTTTCGCGCAGTACGCTTCATGTATCGCATTAAAGCCGTAGTCTTGAAAATTTTGCACCCCGTGTAGATGGATTAACAAACCCAGATCTCCCGGCTCCCATTTATCGCCAACAGTGATTCCCGCATGTCTGATCTTTTCTGGTAAACTCGCGTTCAGCTCCATGTTTCGAGGCTTGAGAGATTCCGATGCTGACGGTCAAAAAGGACGCGCTAGAGTAAATAGCCGACTCCGCGTCGGTCGTTTGGTCCATTTATCTTTAGTTGCATGCGGTTCATGTGAATTTTGCGCTCGTTGTGTAATGAAGGGCGCCATTTGCTTTTTCGGCCCGGCGTTGCATTCCTGAAGCCTTAGGTCACTTCCCGTGCCACCCCCCTGCGAAATCTTTAAGTTCTTGCTGCTACACAGGTTATGAATTTCCGGCCGCGAAATTGATCAGAACGAAATGTTGTACGTTCGAATAATCGTCCCCGATGCTCACACCGTCAAAAAAGGACGTTAAATGATCGTTCGAACCACCCCGCCATCGACGCGAAGCGCAGCCCCGTTCGTCGCTGATGCCAGCGGACTGCAGACGAAGACGACAAGATTTGCAACTTCGTCGGGCGCGGCAAACCGTTTCAGCAAACTTGTCGGACGCACTTTTTCGAAGAAGAATTTTTCAAATTCAGCCGGCGATTGGCTCATGCTGGCGGCGAGTTTGCTAACAAAATCGCCGACTCCTTCGGACGCCGTCGGACCAGGAAGCACGGCATTTACCGTCACTCCGGTGCCGGCCGTGGTTTCGGCAAGACCTCGCGAAATCGCTAACTGCGCCGTTTTCGTAAAGCCGTAGTGAATCATCTCAACCGGTATATGAATCGCAGATTCGCTGGAGATGAAGACAACGCGGCCCCAGTTCTTTTGCTTCATGGCAGGTAGATATGCCCGCGACAGGCGAACTCCGCTCAGGACATTCACCTCAAAGAACTTCCGCCATTCGTCATCATTGATTTCTTCGAACGGCTGCGGATTGAAGATACCAAGATTGTTTACGAGTATGTCAATGGCAGGGTATTTGGATGCTAGCGCATTGCACCCTTCAGCACTCGAGAGATCGCCCTGAAAACCTTCGACGTTGCTATTTGGGTATTTGCTTCGAATCGCTTCGACGGCGCTCTTCAAGCGGGGCGCTGCTCGACCATTAACGATGACGGAGGCACCTTCGCGAGCGAGTCCTTCGGCTATGGCGTAACCGATTCCAGCAGTTGACCCTGTGACCAGCGCAAGCTTCTCTCGGAGTTGAAGATCCATAAAAAATAATCGAATTAGAGACTGTAGTTTGAACGCACGAGTCAACCGATCAGTAAATTTTGCCGACCGACGGCAAAAGAATCAGGTGACGGAAGCGAATCCAGCACCGATGATTCGACGGGCGCCTGTTTTCATCCGATCGAGAACCTCGACGTTATTGGAAATCTTTGCCTCTTGAATTAATCCAACGATGTAAAAATGGACTTCCTGGGCAAGAGATCTGGCGTCCTGGGTGGGAATTTCTCGCAACTCCATCGCATCTCGCAGCGTCGATTCCAGGTAACGACATTTGCGTTCACTGATCTGCTGCGCCATCCGGCGAATCGCCTCATCCTGATTACTCAATTCGCTCCCGAGCGAGGCAAAAGGACATCCAGGCACCCGGCCGTTCTCCCGAAAATGCTGAATCTGATTCTGGCAAATGTGATCAAAATAGGACTCCAGTCTTTCCAGAGGGGCGATTTGCGCCGAGAATATTCGATCCAGGGTAATCCTGCTTTGCTCCCAATGATATTCGTAAGCGGCGACGGTAAGCTCAGATTTTGATCGGAAAAAGTGATAGAAGCTTCCCTTCTTGACATGCGAATGCTCGCAAATCTGGTCCACTCCCACGGAACCGTAACTCTGGTGCCAGATGAGTTCATGAGCCGTCTGCAACAGCCTGAGTTTGGATTCACACACCCTCATTAACTCCCTCAACATATGAACCGATCGGTCAACTTTCAACAGCGATTTTGCAACCGTGCACGCGATGCACGAAATTCCTGAAGAAATCGAAAAGCCTTACCTATGATCGGCAGCTTCGTACTGTGTGCTTTAATCGGCTATTATCTCTTGGACTCCCTGGCCAAGATCCTCAACCTGCGTAGCCTAAGGAGAGAAGTACCGAGTGAATTTGCGGATATCTACGATCAATTTCGTTATCGGCGCTCGCAGGAGTACACAAAAACAAATACAAGGTTCGAACTTGTCCAGACCACTTGCTCTCTGACCGCTCTGCTGATTCTTTGGTTTTCTGGCGGGTTCGAGTCCTTGGATCGCTGGGTGCGGGCATTCGACTTCACGAGCACCATTGCCGGCATCGTCTACGTCAGCCTTCTTTGCGTTGCTCGCGAAGCAATTTCGTTGCCTTTTGAGACTTATCACACGTTCGTGATCGAGCAGCGCTTTGGCTTTAATCGAACGGAATTGAAGACGTTTGTCCTCGATCGGCTTAAGGAATGGTTGCTTTCCGGTCTTCTGCTTTGCGTTTTCTCATACATCGTTTTGGGGCTGTTCAGTTTTTTCGGCGAGAGCGCGTGGATAATAGCCTGGGCATCCACCGCCGTTTTATCGTCGATACTGATCTACCTGGCGCCGACGCTCATCCTTCCGCTGTTTTTTAAATTCAGCCCTCTTCCGGAAGGAGCTTTGAGGGACGAGGTGACTGCGTTGTGTGCTCGCCAGCAATTCCCAGTGCGAGAACTCCTGGTCATCGACGGTTCACGGCGCTCGTCGAAAGCCAACGCTTTTTTCACAGGGTTCGGTTCGAACAAAAGGATCGCTTTGTACGACACATTGATTCACAACCACCCGGTACCGGAGCTTCTCGCTGTGCTGGCTCACGAAATAGGTCACTTCAAGCGAAACCACATCGCCAAGCATTTCATTGTCGGCCAACTGAACCTGCTTCTGCTGTTCTTTGTAGCATCCCTTTGTGTGAACCGTCCTGAAATCTTCGCGGCTTTTGGCGTAACAACTCCATCAGTTTATGTTGGCCTGACACTTTTCTTCATTCTGATCAAGCCCGCAGCAATTTTGATCGGGGTCGCCGCCAACTACTGGAGCCGGCTGCATGAATTTGAGGCGGATCGGTTTGCTGCAGAGGCCATAGGAGATCCGAACCCGCTTATCCAGGCATTGAAGCGGCTCAGCAAGGACAGCTTGTCAAATCTGACGCCCCATCCACTCCTTGTCGCCTTGCACTTCACCCATCCTAGCGTTCTTGCCCGCGTACTGGCTCTTCGCAGTGCAGAAAAGGGGACGACTTCGGAGGCGGCCGCCGTTGTTTAACCGGGAGTCCGGAGTTTGGAAATCGTTCTCGTTTTCGTCCTTGTGGTCGTCCTCGAATTCAACTTCGGAATTTGGGTTCAGTGCAGGAGGCGCCTCCAATCTTCAAGTGGAAGCAATTTTCTTTCCTTTTTTAGCGCGGGCTCCCTTTGTCCCCGAGTGAGCGCTCGATCTCGTGGACGACCCTCTCTTGCACCGCCTTCATCCGTTTGCAGCCTCGCTTGGTTTCATCTTCGAACCCCGCCAGATGCAGCAGCGCGTGAACAATATAGAGGTGTATTTCTTCTGAAAGGCTCGTCGAAAACTGTTGCGCATGCCGCTCCGCCGTTTCCACGCTGATGAAGATCTCGCCGTGATGAAACGTGATGACATCTGTAGCTTCATCGGCCGCGAGAAAATCCCGGTGAATCCGCCTGATGCGCGCGTCGGACACAAAGAAGACGCAGATCCCATCGGGTAAAACGATCCGCCGGTCGCGCCTCCACACCCGGACCACCGCCGCCTCGGCAAAAGTCTGGCATGCTCGCAAGTCCAGCCGTCTCTTTCGCTGCCGATTGACTAACTTAATCGCCGGATTCACGCAGCTGATGCAGGAGGGAGATTGCGCAACCTCCTGCCTTCCTGCTCCGCACGCTCCTCATCTTTCGGATATTTGATGCGTGTATGCAGCATATTCTGGATCGTGAATCGGAAAGTTTCCGCGACAACCTTAAGTTCGCGCAACGTGAGATCGCACTCGTCCAGTTGACCTTCTGCAATCCGCTTGTTAATGATATCGTTCACCAATTGCTCAATTTTTTGAGGTGTCGGCTTTTCGAGGCTCCGAGAAGCGCTCTCGACAGCGTCTGCCAGGCTGATAATCCCGCTCTCACGAAATTGAGGTTTCGGTCCGCTGTATCGAAAGCTTTCTTCGCGCACCTCCGGTATATCCTCTTCCCGGATATTCATGATCTTGCCCCCCTCGCGCGCATCCTGTTGTTGTTGAATCGCGCGTTTATAGAAGTAAGCAACGAGGGAGGTTCCGTGGTGTTGTTGGATGACGTCAATGATCTGCTGATTGAGACCACATTTAAGCGCCAAATCAACGCCTTCCTTGACGTGCGCGATGATGATGAGCGCGCTCATCGTGGGCGCCAAATCGTCATGTGGATTGTCCTCGCCAACGATATTCTCAGAGAAATAGTTCGGCTTTACGAGCTTGCCGATATCGTGAAAGTAAGCACAGGCGCGGCACATGGTACCATTGGCTCCAATTTTGTTCGCCGCGACCTCGGCAAGGTCGGCTACTACGTCACTGTGGTGCCATGTGCCTGGAGCCTCAAGGCTCAGACGCAGCAACAATGGATGATTGCGGTCAGTCAACTCCAGCCAGGACATATCGGTCGTTATCCGAAAGGCGGCTTCAAGCATCGGCAGCGCACCGCTCACCACCATCGCCGTTACAACTCCGGTGAGAATCGCTGCTGCCGACTGTTTGGTGAACATGGCGAGATCCATGTCATGAATCTGGAACCACGGAATCGTGATAATTCCAAAAGAGACGGCAAGAATCCAGGTCGCTAACCCCACATACAGGCCGGCTCTCAATAGGCGGCTGCGACGCCTAACCTGAATGGTAACGAAGACCGAAATGAATCCGCTAATCAGGCTCATCACGAGGAGAAAAGCATCCACCCCGCGAAAAAGAATCGAGCTCCAAAGGCTAACGAAGATCGCACCATAAATTCCGTGATTTTTCCCAAGAAGAACCGATAAAACCAGCGGCGCCAGCGCAAATGGAATTAGCAGCACGCCAAATTCTCTGGGAACGCCGCCCTGACTTTGGGTCGAAATCACCATCACGAGTTTCGCCACGCAAAGGTGAAACAGGATCACTCCGAAAACGAGGCCAACGCCGGAATTTCGCTTAAACGTGGCCGGGTGGTTAATCCAGAGCTGGGCCACTGCAGTAACGAAAATCAGCAGCCCGATGAGAAAATACTTCGCCGGGTCGGGATGCTCTCCGGAAAAGATGAGCAGGGCAAGAACCAGAACAAATATCCCGAATATACCGGCCTTAACCCACAGGTTCGATTCCAGTTTGCGCATCCACTCATTCTGAGAGGGTTTTCGCCGGGTTTTGCTGCAAGCGAGCCCTTTCTTTATCAACCTTTTGCGATTCGAAGATCCAAACATGGCTTGTCTCCGGCTAGTGTCCTGTCCCCGAAATAACATATATTTTGCCGGAAGTCAGTTGGCGGTTTTTCAAGGCGCGAACGAGCGCCCATATCTGAATCATACGGGCCGAGAGAGCAACGCAGAAAAACGGCCAACTGGCTCCGGCCCGAAGGGTTGCGATGAAAATGGGCCGACGACCGCGTTGCTCGTCGGTCACGTATCGATTGAGATATGCTCCGCTCCTCGCGCCTTGTCGACGGCCCATTTTGATCGCAACAAAATACATGCTATTTCGGGGACAGGACACTAGCTCTTTTTCGTGCCCTTGCCGGCACGATGCACCTCATACGCGCGAATGATCGATTGCACCAGGGGATGCCGAACAACGTCGCGCTCCGTAAAACGCGTGAATTGAATACCAGGGACCGACTCCAGCGCGCGCATAGCCTCTATAAGCCCCGAAGTTTTATTCGGTGGGAGATCGATCTGCGTCTGATCCCCTGTCACGATGCATTTCGAATCGGCT
>DATMQC010000250.1:0-12087 GCA_035567275.1 Chthoniobacterales bacterium
CGAAAAGATTCGTGCTTCCCCTAACGGCCGCAGACTTTCGACGAGCATTCGAGGGAGCCCGCTCTTCCGGATGAAGGGGTCAGTCACAATGAGCGGGCTTTCCAAGCCCAGAATCTGCAAAACTTCTCGTGCTTCTCTGAAGGCCCCTGCACCGATCCTCAGAATTCGTGGAAGAGCGATTGCGGCAGCCATAGATTGTCAATACGGTTCCGTTTTCAATAACATGTACACCAGTTTTAGCCATGAAGAGAGAATTCGCGACGATCAACAAATGCAAAATCGCCTACTTTCTGGAGGGGAGCGATCGCCTGCCGGTGGTTGTTCTAAGTCATGCGTTAGCGACGCGCGCGGAGATTTGGGGGTACCAGCTTCCGGTGCTTGCCAGTCGATTTCGCGTGCTGACATACGACATCCGAGGCCATGGAATGAGTGAGGCTGCCAGCGATCCCTACACGCTCCCGCTGCTAGCGTCCGATGTTGCCGGGCTTCTCGAATATCTCAATATCGCGCACGTAGCATTCGTCGGTCTGTCAATCGGAGGTATGATTGCGCAGCAGTTCGCTTTAACTTACCCGGAGAAACTTTGGGCTCTCGTCTTGTGCAGTACGGGAAGCGTGATGGACGACAAGGCAAAAGCAACTTTGCAAGAGAGAATCGCGAAAGTTTCTGCTGAGGGCTTGGATGCGCAGGTTCTACCCACCCTGAAGCGCTGGTTCACAAACCAATTTATCGAAGAAGCTCCCTGCACTGTCCATTGGGTATCTGATCTCATTCTATCCACGTCGACGGGAGGCTACGTAGGATGTTGTCGCGCTCTTCAGGAGCTCGATTTTGCAAACCGACTTTCTCAAATCCAGACCCCAACGCTGCTTATTCCGGGAGCAGAAGATGCGGCCTTTCCAGAAAAATCCTCCCGCATCATTCAAGATCAAATACCTCATTCACAATTGGCAGTCTTGCAGGGCGCGGCTCACCTTGGCTGCGTTGAGCGCGCACACGCCTTCAACGAGATTCTTGTTCCATTCCTTTCTAGAGGATTGTGATTGCTTCAAGCCATACGATCGATTCTTCGAACGTCGCCGAGCATTACGATGAGCTCGATCTGTTCTACCGCGAGATCTGGGGGGAGCACATCCACCATGGACTCTGGTTAAGCGGGAGTGAGAGTCCGGCTCTGGCCGTTGTGCAACTCGTTCAGCTAGTCGCCCGAAAGGCGCGAATTGGCAGTGGGTCACGCGTCTGCGACATCGGATCCGGGTACGGAGCTGCCGCTCGACTTCTAGCTCGGCAAATGGGAGCAAAGGTAACGGCGGTTACAGTTTCGCCAAGGCAGCATTCGTACGCATGCAAGGTTGATCCGTCCGGCAACCCGAACTACCTGCTGGCGGATTGGGGCGCAACAAACCTGCCTCCGGAAAGCCTTGATGCGGCATTTGCCATCGAAAGTTCCGAGCATATGGCAGACAAAGTGGAATTCTTTGCCCGTGCCTTACATCTCTTGAAATCGGGCGGCCGCATCGTGGTTTGCTCGTGGCTTGCCGCAGACAGGCACAGCGATTTGCAAAAGAGATGGCTGCTGAAACCGATCTGCGACGAGGGCCGCATACCGCATCTGTTGACCGCCGACGAGCTTGTCAACA
Organism: Chthoniobacterales bacterium; assembly: GCA_035567275.1. Classification (GTDB taxonomy): domain Bacteria; phylum Verrucomicrobiota; class Verrucomicrobiia; order Chthoniobacterales; family JAFAMB01; genus DASZHC01. Next base: position 1,641 of record DATMQC010000250.1, read on the forward strand.
CAGCAGAGCGTGCCGGATTGACCCGGATCGACCAGATGGACCTTTCGCATCAGGTCTCTCGCACATGGTCCATTGTCATCGCCAGATTTGTGAAACGTTTGGTTCGCGATCCTCGATATTGGTCCTTTCTTTTCGACTCAGCCCATCAAAACAGGATTTTCGCAGCCACAGTTATTCGAATATGGCTCGCTTACTGGACCCAGGCCATGCGATACGGAATCTTCACGTTTGCGAAATAAGCGCTTTTCACGCGTTTTGTTATATTTAGTCCTATGGATTGGCTAGAAACTCTAGTCTTGGTCGTTCCGGGGTTCGTGGCATGCGCCGAGTTTGGGTTTCTCGTATTCGCGCGGCCGATCCTGCGCCGGCTGCCGGAACAGTTTCAGGCGGAGGTCGAAAAGGGGGTTGTTCGGACATACGGCCGGGTGATGCCGATTTTTACGGCGATCTCTGTCGTCCTGATGCTTATTTATGCGCTTCGGCTAACCGAAAACAATGCAGCCAATCGGGCCGTTTGGATCGCTGTTTTTTTCTTTTCAGCCGCTGTTGCGACGTCGGTCTGGTTGAACCAGCCAATCGAGCACCAAATCTCTACCTGGAACTTCGAGCAATTGCCGGCTGATTGGAAATCCATAAGGAGACGCTGGGTTATTGCTCAAGGCCTGCGCTCTTCTCTCCAGTTGGCGGGATACATCCTCTTTTGCGTCTCGATCGGAGCGCGGTAGCGCAGCTCAGAATAGATATCGCTTAATGAGCCGGCAAAGCGAGACGTCGTAGTCCCGTCGCCAACGCTCGCGCCAGTAATAGTCAATTAGAACCAACGTTGCGGCGACAAAACTGAGCGCGGACGCAATGAGCAGGCCTGGAATATCGAATGAAACTAAAAAGAGAATCGCAAGGATGTACACGACCAACCTGCCCCAAAGAACTTTCCCGCCATCGAACAAAACGTAGCGCGGACGCCTTCTCCAAAGCCAATCAGCGCGTTCAAGCTCGGCCTGGTCAATTGCATCCGGCGCGACCGAACATCTTTCTAGCAAATCATTAGGCGGGAAATCAGTGTAGCGGTTTCTTTGGCAAGAAAAAATCTGATCCAAAAACCGGGACATACGCACTCCTGATTGCTTGGCATCTTACCTCAAGTGACCGCGAGGTGCACGTGAAAACACTTGATGCCATTGAGTAATTACGCGGATGATTTGCCTATGGCCGCAACGAAACTCGATTCGCTCCTCAGTAACATCCGGACCACTCTGGGCAACGTCGATATGAGGCGCGAAACGGAATGGGATCTGGCCACACTGGAACACGCCAAAGCGCGGTTACAGTGGATCGCGGCCGACGCGCTGGAAGCCATGAATCTGATCGACCAGCTCATCGAGCAGCATGCCGAAGACTAGAGACTCTGTAGGGACGTGGTAGGGGCGGATCTCCGAGCCGCCCGTCGAGAACCGGGCTGCCAGCCAGCAACCGGCCGGCTCGGAGGTCCGGCATCTACCAACGCCGCAATCCGCTACTCGTTGGCGCTCAGCACTTTCCACCATCAGTTTCTGAAGAGTGCATCGAGTCTTGAAAGCAGCCAACTGACCTGCGGCGACACTTATCCGAGAGATACCCGGTTATGCGGTGCCCATAGGTTCTGCAACGGCCCGACAGGAACGATTCGTGTCGGGTTGATATCATCGTGAGTCACATAGTAGTGACGCTTAATGTGATCAAAATTGACGGTTCCGGCGATTCCCTCCGTCTGATACAGATCGCGCAGATACGAAAAGAGATTCGGATAGTCAGCGATTTGCCGAATATTGCATTTGAAATGCCCATGATAGACCGCGTCAAAGCGGATAAGGGTCACGAAAAGTCGCAGGTCTGCTTCCAAGAGCGCATTGCCAAAAAGGTATCGCTGCTTCTGAAGCCGAACCTCTAAGCGGTCAAGTGTGTCGAATAGCGAAAAGACCGCCCTTTCGTAAGCCTGCTGCGAGATAGCGAACCCCGCCCGGTAAACGCCATCATTGACCGTCTCATAAATCAAAGCATTGAGCCGGTCGATTTCCGATCGATAAGCTGCTGGGTAAAGGTCAAGCGTGCTCTCATTGAAAGCATCAAATTCGGAATTGAATATCCGCATCAGATCGTCGTCCGAATTGTTCACAATCATCCGCTCCTGTTTGTCCCAGAGCACCGGCACCGTAAATCTGCCTACATAAGCGGGATCCGTTGCGAGATAGGCCTGGCTCAAAAATTGAAAACCGTTTACAGGATCTTCGGAGCAACCCGGTCCGTTTCGGAACGCCCAACCCCGTTCATCTCGAATCGGGTCAACCACCGTCATACCGATTACATCTTCCAATCGCTTTAATTTACGTACGAGGATGGTCCGGTGCGCCCATGGGCACGCCCAGGAAACATAAAGATGGTAGCGTCCCGGTGCGGCAACGAAACCCGAGCTGCCATCGGCGGTCACCCGCCTTCTAAAAGCATCCTGCTGGCGAACGAACGAACCGTCCTCGCTCTGCTCGCGGGGAAATTGAGCTTTGGGTTTGCTGTCCATCCGACAGGTTAGTATCCGATCACCGAAATCGCATGTATTTTGTTGCGATCGAATGCTTTTCATGTTCGATCCGATTGCTACAATCGCGCCATGAAACCTACCTTTCTCCTAATTGCAGCCCTTGCGCTTACCTCACCGTTGATGGCAACAGCGAAAAGCCATAAGTCAGAGTCGAAGGCAAAAAAGCCGGCACCGATGATGAAGGCCGAGGCAGACGCCATCAACTTCAGTGTCAAGGATGCAAATGGATCTACAAGAAATTACCACCTTGAGGTACCGGCCACGGGGGGCAAGCCGGAGGATCTCAATTTCAAGATGTCCAACGCGGTTGCGGCCCTGGCAGCGCTCTATTGGGCTCCAGGATTCTATGGCGCCACAAACGTGGCCGTGAATTCGGTCGAACATAAGACGAGCTCAATTCAATTTCCTTACTACCTTGTGAATATGACTGGCACAGTTGGAGGTTCCGCTCAGCCGCTTTATGCAGTGGTTCTTGAAAACGGCGAACTCGTCCGCCCCGTCGAGGTAAGCACGTCTGCGGCGTCGCCAGCGGCGAAATCGAAGGCGGCCCCAAAAAAGTTGAAGTCATAAGGCAAGATTTCTCAGGGCCGGTAGCTATGACCGGTCAAACCGAAAAACGATACGGGAAAGGAATAGGCGTAACCGGTCTTTGAAAAGTGAATATCGGCCGTGGAGATTGAACGGAAGGGAGGCAAGGGCATTCCTCCTCGGTCCGTTTTTTTCATGTGATTTTTCCATTTTTCGGCGCGGTCCAATATTTTATGATCAAGCGCGCATAGCGGATCGTGTCGCGAAGAGGCCGAATTTTGCTCTTTTGATTTGCATAGATCGTTCGGATCGGCACGCATCTAATGCGGAAACCGTGACGAGCCGTAAGGATAAGGCTTTCGGTTTCAAACTCGAAACGGTCGCTTGGCGCATTCAGTACGGGTAACAATTCACGGCGCACGAGTCTAAAGCCGCATTGACTATCGGGTACACGCACTTTGCAGATCGCGCCAATTTGCCAGGACATGAATTTGTTCGTGAGACGGCGAACCATCGGCATCGCCACGAGATCCGTCATTCGATTGCCGACGACGAGGTCTGCTCCCGTTTGATTCATCGCATCAAAAAATGCAGGGATGTCGTCCGGGTCGTGCTGACCGTCGCCATCGAGAAACAGAAAAAAGGCCGTTCCAGCCGCTGTCGCGTGCTCCAACCCGCTCTTAATTGCCGCGCCCTTGCCTCGGTTGGTTGAATGCCGGATCACTACCGCACCTGCGGCTTCCGCAACAGAGGCGGTATCGTCAGGCGACCCGTCGTCGATCACCAGGACTGTTCCGACGTGTCGAAGCACGCGGCTAACAACATCTCCAATAAATTTGGCTTCCGCGTAAGCCGGAATGATCGCTAGGACCGTTTCTCTGGAGGCTTTCATCAGGAGCAATGACTAGCGAGGCCGCGCCTCAGACCGGCGAGACGTAAGGATCTCCAGGTCGCGTTGGGAGCAGCGTCGATTGGGTGAAGCGGCCTCGCTAAGGATCTCGATCGACGCAGCACCCCTTACGAGAGTTTCAACAGGTTCGGCACACTCGGCCGCTCTTTCGCAGAACGGTTGGAAGCAACCGAAACCTGCCACCAGCCAGATCTATCAAAAAAGAGCGTCCAGCTTGAGAATTTCACAAAAAGCGCTTCAATGCTGGCCGCTCCGACGATTGGTATTCCCGCGGTCAGGTTCGAACCATTCCAAGTCGCCACCGCGTCATGCAAGCGATTTCCGCTAATCAGATCGCTGATTTGTGCTACGCCGGAAAGAATCGAAACTCTGACCCGCCAGCCGTGCATATCAGCGCCTTGCGATCGAAATGCCAAGAGGATTTCGCTGCCCAATCTTTCCCGCCTCCGAGCGCTGATCACAAGGTTCAAAACGTCTTCCCGCAGTTGCGCCTTGAGGATCGGTCTGGCGTCCGACTGCAGGCCGATAGTGGCGCGCGCGTAGAAGGTCTCTTCAGTCCTTGCAAACCGCATAAAACGGCTTGCGCTAAGCGCCATTTGCGTTTCGTGGCATAAAATCGCGTTCCGTTTTCTCTCGACCTCCGCAGGATCCAATCGAAGAATTCCAGGACGCCGTCGGATCCCGACTTGCGGCCGGTGTACGAGGTATTCCCAAACCCGGATCCCGGAATTTCCGATTGAATTGAGTACGAGGGTGATCGCTACGCAGAGAGCGCTGTGATCCGGATGCGCATCGAGCATCGTGGGAATGACGAGAATGCTGGGATTAAATGCGCGAATTTCATTCGCAAAGGCAGCGAACAACTCCTGACTCCCTTGCATCAAAAGCGACGTAATGCTCTGATCCTGAAAATTAAGAAATTTGACGCATTCAGCAGGACCGCCAAGCGAGGCGATAGCCGCGAGAGCCTCCTGCTGTCTTCGTTTGCCCCACCGGACTCGTTCTTTCAAACCAATTCTCCACCGGCGCTCCCAGAAACGTTGCGCCCATGGATTGTTGTCGCCGTTCGTTGCGAACAGGATTCGAACCGGAATCCGGGCGTCAAACGCTCGTTGCAGCAGTCCTCCGCCTCCCAACGATTCATCATCGGGATGGGGCGCAACAAATAGAATTCTGTCAAACTCTGAAAAAAGAAGCATTAAGAAGTTATTTCTACCTGGCGGCTACAAACGGGGAAAATCCCTTCTCGATAGCGCGCGACCAAATTACAAATACTGGCGCGTTTGGCACAGCCAAAACCAGATCGTGCGGACCGGGAGAGAGATTCCGAGAGCCATTCAGTGGTATTCCATCTAACGTACCTGAGACGAGACCATTCGCGCCAATGATCGTGTATTTTGCAGGAATGACCACATCAAATTCAACATGTCCGTCGTTATCAGGAAAAATTTTCTTACCTAATACCAGGACTGATCCGACCGGAACGTAGTTCTGGCTGACGAACTGGCCCGTGGCCGGCACAAGCCAATAGGACGAAACGACGACTGGAGTTCTATTTGCTTTGAGGCGCTCGGGAGCATCATCGCGCAGCTCGCCGCGCTCGACCTTTTCTCGAGTGATCTGCTCAAAAACATAATAAAATGGACGCGGTCGATAAATGGTTTGCCCCTTTGCATCGAGGACGGTTTCTCCTGAATGGGTCAGTTTCAGCGCATCTGAGATGATCGCAAGATTGGTCCGGTTCGTCGGTTTAAGGGGCGGGTGGGCGCTGATCATCCAACTCAATTCCGATAACCCGACCAAGGCGGGCAGCAAATACGCCGGCAACGCGGTCTTTGACCGGATCCACTCGGAGATCCAAACGAGAGGGCATGCCAGGACCAAGATCAAGATGGGAAAGAAAGGGAGAAAATCCTGCTTGGAAATCAATGGCCAGAAGATGAAGAGCAACGGACAATAGAGCCCCGTTACCGACATGAAAAATAAGCGTTGAAGTGCGCGATCGCGGTTGGCATCCCGTTTTGCCAGCCAGATTCCGCCAGCGATCATCGGAATGAAGAGCCAGAAACGCGAATCACGCACCCGATGCAAGAATAAAGACCATTGGTCGCTGCCGAAGGTGATATTATGAATAATTACGCAATAATACATCTGGCCCAACGCACCTTTCCAGGCAAAGAAGGCAGCCACAGCAAGCGGCATGATCAGTGCGCCAACTACAGGTGCAATGAAATGAAAAGACCAGGCGGTTCCTTCCGAGCGACCCCAAAGCTCAGGGGTCATCAGCCGAACAAGCCAGACGACCCCGCCGGCGAGAAGAAGTGTCATCAAAAGGAATGATGTCTTCATCGAGACGGCAAAGCCGAGCCCCAAAGCGAATCCTCCCCAAAATAAGCGTCGCGGTGTGAGTTTTCCTCCCGTCAGGATGGCCAGCAAGACGAGCCAGACAGCGGCCCAAAAAAGGTCCGGGCGATATTCATCCAGCTTGAAGTAGAGGTCCGGAAAGCACGCCGCCAGGAGGGTGCCCCATAGAGCGACACGCCTTGAAAAGAGCCGTCTTCCCAGACGGTAGGTCATCAAAAGGACGAGGACTGCGACCGGTGTTATTGCCCAACGCATCGCGGTAACTATATCGGCGCGTTCGCCAAACAAGGCGAAAACAGGAGCGCTCAACGCCTGAAAGAGCGGCGCATGGTTATCGAATACATCCTTGTACGGAAGCATACCGTTTGCCCACGCCCATACCACGTGAAGATGCTGAGGTTCGTCCGAATCCCAGGGCTGATTCGTGACGTAGAACAGCTTAAGCGCAAGCAGAACAAGGAACAATCCAACCGCAATAGCCGTTTCAGCAAAAGTGAAGCGCTCCTCCGCAATGGCGTTCCGCGGCGATCTGACAGGAAAATCAGCCATCTCGGGATTCTCGGTTGGACTGGCTGTAGAGGTCATGGCCATTCGTCGCGACGAAGACGCTCTTTGAAACATATCTTTCGCGACTTTGCGACCGATGAAAAAAGACGCCAACCGGCGCCCCTCTTGCATGTCTCCCGGAAAGAGCAATCAACTCGCCTGGAACCTCTCACAAGGTTTTTGAAGTTTCTGAGAGGTTCAGGCAACAGCGCAGCTACTTCGCGCTTTGGGATTCTTTCGCCGCCTGAACAAGCGAGTTGGCGAAATTGTCGACGTTTTTATCCACCAGAAAGGCGGTTACGGCATCATTCAGCGCCTGTTGAAATGCCGCCGGGGCGGCTTCCCCATGGACACAGCTGGCGACCAGCTTGTCTTTTGCAAATGAATCCATCGACCATTGATGGTAGCCGTCAAACTTGGAACGGTCTACGTCTGTGCGGGCAGGGATTGAACCTTTCAACGGGTTAAACGACTCTTGGGCTTCCTTGCTTCCGATGCTTTTCAGCCACGCGATAGCGGCTTCCTTGTGGGGGGCCCCCTTTGCCAGCGTGAATCCATCCGCTACAACGATGAATGATCCGGAAGTTCCCGGATGAGCGACCCATCCAAAGTCTTCCTTCTCCTTCTGTTTCGCCTTCAAGAACTCTCCATCCGCCCAATCTCCCATGGAGCTGAAAGCCACTTTGCCCTCGATGAGTTGCTGGATCGCCTGATCCCAACTGAGCGCCGAATGATCAGGATTGACGTAATTCTGCATCTTGGCGAAAAGCCTCATGGCTTGCTTCACTCGCGGGTCATCCCACTGGATTGTTCCCCTGAAAAGATCAATCCAATCCTTCGGACCGAGCACTCCAAGCAGTGTATTTTCGAACAATTGCGCCGAAGTCCAGATACCCGAATCGCCGACGCCAAGCGCAGCGATTCCAGCTTCTTTGAGTTTATCGCAAGCCGCGAAAAACTCGTCGAATGTCATCTGACCGCCCACCTTGATTCCGTTCTTTTCCAGAAGTTTCGCGTTATACCAAAGAACGTTCCCGCGGTGGATTCCGGCGAGTACGGCGTAGATTTTGCGATCCTTGGTCATCAGGTTGATGACCAATTCTTTTGGAAAAGCGTTGTCCCAACCGTCGCTCTTATACAAATCGGTAATCGGCTCGCAGTAACCGGGATCGACGTATTGGCCAAGCAGCTCATAACCTGGGTGACTTTGCCAAGTATCGGGCGGATTCCCGCCGGCAAGCCGAGTCTGAAGCACCGGTCGCGCAGCCGATCCGCCACCACCCGCTACCGTCGCATTCACGATCTCCACTGCGGGGTACTGTTTCTTGTAGGTCGCGAACAACGCCTCCAGCGCCGCAGACTCACCTCCAGAGGTCCACCAGGAAAAGACTTCAAGCTTCTTATCCTCAGCAGCTTGAGTCCACAATGGCGCCAGAACCGCAAAAGAAACGGTGGCAAGCGCCGCGAGGCGAAAACGATTATACATTTTTGGGGCTCCTTTCTAGGACAACACGCTTGCTAAGCCATAAGGTGAAGCACAGCCTCCTGCGAAAATTTCTCGTGCGGGAGTTCACCTGTCACGAAGCCTTCTCGCAAAACGACGACACGCCTGGATAGATTAAGCAGTTCGGGCAGCTCCGAAGAAATCATCAAGATGGCTAGTCCTTGGCATGCCACTTCATCCAGCAACTCGTAGATCTCGGCTTTCGCGCCGACATCAACGCCGCGAGTTGGCTCGTCAACAATCAACAGGTCACATGTGCGTACCATCCATTTCGCCAGAGCCACCTTCTGCTGGTTGCCGCCACTGAGACCGGCCGTGATCGTCTCGAGCGAAGGCGCCTTGACGCGAAGCCGCTTTGTCAGCTTCTCCACCTCAGTCAGCTCGCGCTTGCGATCAACGAATCCGCCCGCGCTGAAGTAGTCGATGTGGGCGAGCGATGTGTTGTCCAAGATACTCATACCCAGCACGAGACCGGCCCGTTTGCGGTCCTCCGGCAAGAGAGCGATTCGCCGACGCATCGACTCATTGACATTCCCCAACGGCATCTCTTTTCCCTTGATGTAGACTTTTCCGGTCGCACGGTTATCCAACCCGAAGATTGCAGTGGCCACTTCTGTTCGGCCCGCTCCAACCAAGCCCCCCATTCCTACAATCTCTCCCCGGCACACATTAAAGGAAACGTTCTCAAATTTTCCGGTAGATGACAGATTTTCGACTCTGAGAATTTCTTCTCCAGGCTGAAGGTCAAGATGCTTCGGTCGCGTCATCAACACTTCGCGACCGACCATCTGCCGGATCAAACGATCTCGATTTGTCTGAGCAATCGGCTCCGTGGCAACATGCTTGCCATCACGAAGCACAGTAATCGTATCGCAAACCCGGAAAATTTCATCCATTCTGTGCGAGACATAAAGCATCGCCACACCGCGCTGCTTGAGTCGCGCCATCAACTCAAATAGATGCTCGCTTTCGTTGGTTGAAAGAGAGCTGGTTGGCTCGTCGAAAATGAGAATTCTCGCATTGACGCCCACCGCCCCGGCGATTTGCACCATCTGTTCCTGACCGGTTGTGAGTTGAGCGAGGGGTGTCTCGACGTCAATATCGGCCCCGATTTCGTGCAGCAAGGCGCGCGATTTTTCCCGAAGCTTTGACCAATCCATGAAACCCGAATTCGTCGGAAATCCTCCCAGCAAGAGATTCTCGGCCACCGTCATATTGGGACAAAAAGCCAGCTCCTGATGAACCAGAGCAATTCCGAGATGTTGCGCAATGCGAGGATCGGTCGGTTTTACTTCCCGGCCTTCGATCTTGATGGTCCCTTTATCCGGTGTGTAGACGCCGGCGATGATCTTGCCAAGCGTACTTTTACCGGCACCGTTCTCGCCCATTAGAGCGTGAACAGAACCCTTGTCAAAATCGACGGATACATCATCCAGAGCGCGAACTCCGGGAAATGTTTTCGAGATATTTTCAACTGATAAGAAAGCCATAGTCTGTGGTAATTGGGGGAACTCAGGAGCTGGAACATCCGCAGAATTGATCGATGCTCATTTCTGTTTTCCAGCCCCCTGCTTTCCACGTTTTCTGGGATTAGGTCGTTTTGGGCTTGAGAGAAACAGGTGTGTCGCCCGACTTCACAACCTCCTTCTTGATAGAACTTGTCTTTGCGAGCAATCGGCGCTTTGCGAGAGCGGCATTAAGTTGATCCAGCAGCACCGCCGCGATGACGACCAGGCCGATGACAATCTGGCTGTAATTCTGAGGAATATTTAAGATCACCAACCCATTCGAAATCATTTGGAGAATCACTGCTCCGAGCAAGGCCCCAAGAGCGGTGCCTTTCCCCCCGATAAGACTGGCACCGCCAACCACCGAGGCAGCGATGACATTGAGCTCATATCCCTGCCCGTCTCCCGAAGAACCGGCACCGTAATATCCGAGCGATAAGACGGAGGCAATACCGGCCGTCAGTCCGGTCAACGTATACGCCAGCAACTTGATTCTTCCAACGCGAATCCCGCTA
>DATMQC010000251.1:0-3233 GCA_035567275.1 Chthoniobacterales bacterium
AGAAAGCTCTGCGACGAGAGCGGCCGCCGTGTGCAACTGGCCTACCGCCGCGATCCAGACCATGGTTCCGTCTTTTTCTTTCTTGAAAATGTCGAGTGGATTGTCCATCACAGCACCTCACTCGGATGGCAGCGCCTAAGCGGCTAGTAGGGATTGACGGGTCGTCGGTCAATATTCTCACGCGCAAAAAAGAGTAAGGGCGCATCAGCCGCTAAGCGTATGCGCCCTTTTAAACTGAGCCGCAAAGTTTTTAAGCTTCCCGGTTCAATCTGGGGGGAAGGTAGGCGTTCTCGTTCGCGCCGTCAATTAAATTCTCGTCGTATCCCTGTGCAAATCTGTGGACAGACTGTGCAAAATTAGCGGCCTTAAATCGACCCGTGGGGATCGAGCTCTTCGGGTTCACCTAGTCGGGTTATCGATTACGCCGTATGTGGTGCGTTAATCACGACTTAGCGGTACTCGGCGGCTCGCCGAAACGATCCTATTCTAATCGCCGACGTGGACGAACGTACTTGATACATTTCCGATCGTGCTTTGTGGTTTGGCCTGTCCGTGGTTGGAAGCACTCGGTGTCAACTTCCGGATGACAAATTCTTGAAGTACATTGGCGGCGGCAGTTGCGCCAATCCCGATGAGCGCGTTCTCAAACGTTAATTCGGCTCCATCGCGATTCTTGGCTGGATAGTAGAGGTTCGAGATACCGCCTGCGGCGAGGCTTCCGAGGATACTGGAGTAATTCGCTTGCCAGTGTCCGTTGTCGCCTTTGCAAATAACGGCATTGGCGATCGCATAGAGAATCCGCGATCGCTTACTACCGCTTCCCTTGTAGAAATAACGTGGATCTTGTTTCAGGAGCGATGGCAGTATGGCGCTTCCGATTAATGTGCCCGTAACAGAGTCGGCGTAGGAGGCGGCGTAGCGCTTTGCATAGCCTTGCGCGCCTTGCCCATATCCGCTGAACTCATTTTGCGCCTGCTGAATTCCGGCAATCACCGCAGTCAGTCCGAAGTTCACTGGATCCACCGTCGTCTTCCAGGCAAGCTCAAACTTCTGTTTCGAGCTGAGCGGGGCTGCATTTTGGACGTAGCTGACATAGAAATTTGGAACGACGCCGAGCACACGCTGCTTCTCTTCTTCCTTGATCTCGTCTTCTGCCACTTCGGTCCGTGAGGGTACAACCCGCACCTCGGCGATGGCGGTAGCAATAGCCAATCTGGTCTGCGGGATAGCGTAAATCTCCCCCGAATGCAGGATTCCAGAGAAGGTTTGCGCGGCGAAACCGGCCGACCCAATTGTGAGATGGAACGGTCCGGGAGCAATATTGGCAAAGGAGAATTGCCCATCATCGCCTGATAGCACTTCTTGGTCGGGGGATTGATCCTCCCGTGTAAGCCCCACCCGAGCCCCGACGACCGCGGTCCCAGTTTGGTCTACAACGGCGCCGCGGATGCTTCCGGACAAGCGCTGATCGGGAAGCTGCTCGCCGGACGATGCCGCTGTTCCCGGCGCCTGAGGTAGCCCACTCTCCGCTCCCGGGACGATAGGGGGCTGCTGAGACTGGGCCGAAAAGCACCAAGGCAGCACACTTAGATTTAGCAGGACTGCCCAAACCGTGTATCTAGGCATCGTCATCCCCACCCGTTCATATTCTATTATGATGCTTCGCCAGGGGACATTGGATTCCCTAAAAGACTGACGCTTTTATGAGTTACCGGCGGCCAGCTTGCCAGTCGTACGACAACCACCGCCGTCTCTGCAAGGTGTAGGGTTGGAAAGAGTCATTTTCCCAAGCACAGTGGGACACAGGCTGCTATTCTCGCCAAAATCTGAATTTGCGTGCGAGACCGGTGCACGACCAGCCCCCATGGTCGACACTGTTTTATCGTGTGGCGGTGATCGCGCCGAACGAGGAAGCCGGAGGCCTCGATGAGGCTGGATCGCGGAGTATTGAAGAGTCTACCCAAGGTTCTGTTACACGAACATCTGGACGGTGTGTTGAGGCCGAAAACGGTAATTGAGTTGGCAAGAAACGCAAAATACGGCCAACTTCCCACCGAAGATCCGGAAGAGCTGGCGCGCTGGTTCCACCAAGGGGCAAACCAGGGAAGTCTGCCAAAATATCTGGAGGGCTTTGCACACACCATCGCGGTGATGCAAACCGAAGAGGCTCTCGAACGAGTGGCTTACGAGCAAGCGGAAGACCTCTGCCGGGACGGCGTGGTCTATTTCGAGACTCGCTTTGCTCCGGTTTTTCATACTCGGAAGGGATTGAGCCACCAGCAGGTGGTCTCCGCTGTGCTGAAGGGCTTGGAGCGGGGCCGAAAAGACTTTGGAATTTCTTCAGGATTAATCATCTGTGCGATGCGCAATATGGACGTGTCGCTCGAAATGGCCGAACTCGCCGTTGACTTTCGCGAGCGGGGAGTTGTGGGATTCGATTTGGCGGGTGAGGAGGGCGGCTATCCTCCCAAAAAGCACGTGGAAGCTTTTCACTATATTCAGCGGCAGAATTTCAACATTACGATTCACGCTGGCGAAGGGTTTGGTAAGGAATCGATTTGGCAGGCCATTCAATACTGCGGAGCGCACCGCATCGGACACGGCACACGCCTAATCGATGACATTGCCGTCGCGGACGGCAAGGCAGTGAAATTGGGCGACCTCGCGCAATACGTTCTCGACAAAAGGATTCCGTTGGAGATTTGCCTGCTCAGCAACGTCCATACCGGCGCTGCGCGCAGCCTGTCCGAGCATCCCTTTAAGATTTTGTATCAAGAGAAATTTCGCGTCACCCTCAACACCGACAACCGCTTGATGAGCGACACCACCATGACCAAGGAATTCGAGGCCGCGCAGGATACCTTTGGTCTGCGCTTGGACGACTTCGAAAAGATCACTATCAACGCGATGAAAAGCGCCTTCCTGCCCTATGACCGGCGTTGCGATTTCATCTATTCCGTAATCAAGCCGGGCTACGCCAAAGTCCGCAGCTCTCCGGCAACAAAGTGACCCCGAGAATCTGGTAGTGCATCGGCGCTTCTGCCGTTGACGTCGTCGCGCTCGCGGCCTATAGTGGCGCACCTTTTTATTTGAGGGCAGCCGGATTGCTCCAGCGCGTATTCCACCTGCAAGAAAATCAGACCACCGTGCGGCGCGAGTTGCTGGCGGGTCTGACCACCTTCATGACCATGGCCTACGTTGTCGTCGTCAACCCGCGAATCCTCTCGGAAGCA
>DATMQC010000252.1:0-11260 GCA_035567275.1 Chthoniobacterales bacterium
CGTTTCTCAGTAATTATGAATAACACTAGAATTGCTTTTCAGCTATTGTTTAACGGCCCTAATCCAGCTTGCTTTAATATGCCATGGAGTGAAAAATCAACCTGCTTGAAACGTAACTCGACTTTTTGACACGACCCCCTAGATGAGTGTGATGGCCAAAAAGATACCTCTGGCTGTGCTGCTACTCTTCGTTTGGACTTCTGCTCAAGCCGGCGATAAAATACCTATCTCTTCAGTCCCCATGCGAGTCAGGGATTCCATCAGGTATTATGCGCTGGGAGCTCAGCTCATTCAAGCCCGGGTCTCGCCGGACAAAGAATATAGGCAAGTGTATGACTGCACTTATTTCCGTAATGTGCACTTGGGAAGCATCAAATTAGGTGCCCACGGCCAACTACTCGATATTGATGAGGCCCTCGTCAGCGACGACGTTCCTCCTGCGGTGAGAAGGAAAATTCATTCCGAAACCAAGGGTGGCCTTATCAAGAACATCAAGCTGCAGGCACTCTATGGACACGAGGTCTATCGAGTGAAAGCCTACTACGGGAAGTCTACCAATATCGAAATCTCACTCGTATTGACGCGTACGGGCCGAATCGTCGAACGCAAAGTCAGCAAAGGGTTGTTGATTTTCCTGATCGCGTCTTCCAATGTCTGATCCTGCGATGTCAGTTTCGGAGTTCCGATCGACAGCGGCGATTATTTGGGCGTAGTTGCTGTTTAGTCTACTCCTTGACGTGTCTACCCCCAGGACTTATCCTCGCCGGTTTATGAAGAGAACGTTGCGGTTTGTCCTCCCGCTGACGATGCTGGGACTGATTGTCTTTCCGCATCGTTCCCCTGCTCCTATCATCTACAGAGAAGGAGAAGGCTTCAGCTCGGGCGATCTGACCGATATTGAAATAAAGCGAAACGCCGAAGAGCAATTTAAGCTGAGCCAGCGCTACGAAGCAGACGGTGATTACAAGCGTGCAGGTGCGTCTTATCGGTTGGTCGTACGCCGATTCCCTCGATCGGATATCGCCGCTACTGCGCAATTCAGATCCGGGCAAATGCTGGAACGAGAAGGGAAGCTTCAACGTGCCTTCTATGAATACCAGGGATTGGTTGAGAAATATCCAAAAAGTTCCGACTTCGAGGCCGCGCTCCAGGCCGAATACAACATAGGCAAAGCCTATCTGGACGGTAAGCCGATCGATATTTATGGCGTTCCGACCCTGCCTTCAATGTCGAAGGCCCAGGAAATGTTCCGCAAAATCGTTACGAATGCTCCCTATAGCCATATGGCGCCTTTGGCCCAGTACGGCATCGCCCAGGCCCTCGAAAAGAGCGGCGCCATTTCCGCGACGGTCACAGCCTATCAGCAGGTGGTAGACCGCTACCCAGCCAGCGATGTTGCTCCCAACGCGATGTACCAGATTGGCTACGTCTATTTTCAAGCGAGCCGAACAACCGGTTACGATCAGACTGCCGCTGTGCGCGCTCAGGAGGCTTTCGAAGACTTTCTGTTACGCTATCCTAACAGCGAAAAAGTTTCGCAGGCCCAGGACAATCTCAAGATTCTTCTGGGACGCAAAACCGAAAATTCGTATAACATCGCGAAGTTTTACGACAAACAGCGGAACTACAAAGCTGCTTACGTTTACTACAATGAGGTCCTCCAGCAGCAACCCGATTCCCCCGAGGCTCAACGAGCCAAACAGCGCATGGATGAAATCCGTTCGAGGGTTGGTGAAAACGCTCTGAGGATAGGGGGAGCGGAAGGACCACCGGCTCAGGTCGCCGGTAACGGGCGTAAGCTTCAAGCGCAAGCAGATACCGCTTCTCGCCCGGATTTCGTAGGGCCACCGCCTCCGACACCCGCATCGACGCCCTCGCCCCCTCCCGCGTCGAAAGTTGAACCGAGCACTCCCTTGCCCACTCCCGATCAGTCGGTGCCTGACCAAAAACCGATGCGCACGGCTCCCGGCGACGTAGCCCCGGTCGAACCTACGCTTCCTTCTCAGTAACCGGTGGTTTGATGGTCAAACTCCTGTTTCTGGTTTTCGCCGGATTTTTGACCGGTTGCGCCGGTTACACGTTGGGCCCCGTTCCACCAACCTACATGAAGGGCGTCCACCGCGTTGCAGTGCCAATTTTCAGGAATGTCACGATCAGTCCTGATGTCGAGGCGCTGGCAACCACGGCCGTGATTAGACAAATCCAGCAGGACGGGACCTATGAAGTGACAGGTGCAGATCAGGCCGACGCCCTGGTGATGGGAACCATAGCGTCAGTCCATCGCACCAGGGCACGGTCGCTCCAAGGCAATGTGCTTGCCACTGCGGAGTTCAATCTTCGCGTCGCAATCAATTTTCGGATCGAAAAACCCGGAACCGGCGAACTTCTTGCTCAGAGGAATATTGAAGGCGTCAGCAGCTTTTTTGTCGGAAACGATACGACTTCACAGCAGCGCGAGGCGGTTCCCCTGGCGGTCGAAGATGCCGCGGTCCAGTTCACAAGCTTTCTTTCCGAAGGGTGGTAGCTTCGACTGATGCTCTTTCTGGTAGGATCTCCGATCGGCAATCTGGGAGACATCACATTTCGCGCACTCGAGGTGCTTAAGAAGGTCAACATCGTCGCGGCCGAAGACACGAGGCGTTCTTCGATACTCCTGAAGCATTACGAAATCAGCAAACCACTGATCAGCTTCCATGAACACAATGAAGCCAGACGTACGAGCGAACTGATAGAGAGACTTCGCAGTGGAGAAAACATTGCGCTTCTCACCGACGCGGGAATGCCGTCCATCTCCGATCCGGGATACCGTCTGGTGCGGGCATCGATTGAAAGCGGAATTCGAATCGAAGTCATTCCGGGCCCGTCGGCCGTGCTAACGGCCCTTGTTGGCTCTGGCTTGCCAACCGACCGCTTTTATTTCGGGGGATTTCTTCCCGTCAAGACCGGGCAACGGCAAAGAGAGCTGCTGGCGGCCCTGGCTCGTGAATTTACATCGGTATATTTTGAGTCACCGCATCGGATTATTCGTTCGTTGGAAGTGATCAGCGGCGTCGAACCGACTCGTCTAGTCTGTGTCGCACGTGAGCTAACGAAGCAATTTGAAGAATATCGGCGGGGCGTGGTGGCGGATGTTTTGGCACATTATGTGACCCATCCTCCCAGGGGCGAGATCACTTTTCTGATAAATGGCTCGAAACGGTCGACTGGAAAAGCGATCGCATCGACCCAAATCGAGCGGGTGGATTGATTTCGCCGATTGGGCGAAGCGGCTTCGCCATTTTTGGACTCCTACGGACTTGTGTCTCCCCCCAGCGCAAAAATGGTGCGGGATGTACGGAGCAAGCAACGTGCAAAACCAGCCAACTGGCTGCGGTCCGGATGGTTGCGTTGAAAGTGGGCCGGCGGCTGTCTCCCGGCTGCAAGATCGGCTACGCCCCGCACCATTTCTATACTCGTTCTACTCGGGTCTCTCACGGCCTCCTGCCTTCTCGACCCACCGCTCGCCGGATTCGGTTCATTATCGCTTTCCCCACCCCCTTCTCCGGAACACGCTCAACAAAGATCCGTTTTACTTCTTCTATCTGGTCGATCTCTCTCAATAATTGGAACAGCCGCTGAGCGGCTTCCAGAAGATTATAGTTTTCACTAAAGGTTCTAACTTCGAAAAATCTCGCCAAATCATGAATAGGCCCCCAACAGATCAGGGCCGAATCCTTTGAATGATCGGCAATGTCCTTTTCATCAAAGAGATAGACCCGTTTTTCAGGAGCATAGTGACTCCCTGTTTGACCTGGAGCCGTAATCTCTTGCGCAGCATGCAATTCGATGGTTGGCGCTAGCTCGCTTAAAACCTCTTCCGTGATCGGACCCGGCCGCAGAATTTCAATCCGATTTTCGACTGCGCGCACGATGGTTGATTCCACCCCGACCTGTGTCGGACCAGCATCGAGGATGAGGGAAATTCTTCCCTGCAACTCTTCGAGAACATGCTCGGGCCGCGTTGGGCTTACCCTTCCAAACCGGTTCGCGCTGGGAGCTGCCAGAGGCTTACCCAGCTCTCGCAATACCTGGACAAAAACCGGGTGATTGGGCATCCGGATCGCGACATTTTGCGACCCTGCTGTCACGATATCAGGCACCAGATCGGTTTTGGGGAATAAAATAGTCAGCGGACCGGGCCAAAACCGCTCAATCATCTTTACGACCACGGGTGAGTCAGCCGAACCGGGCCGGACTAACTTGCCGAGCCATTCACCGCTGGCGATGTGAACGATGACAGGATCGAAATGGGGTCTCTCTTTCGCCTCAAAAATCCTGGCGACTGCTTCTGAAGCCAAGGCGTCGCCCGCGAGCCCATAAACAGTCTCGGTCGGTATTGCCACGAGGGAATTCAGCCGGAGCACTTTAACCGCGGCGCTAACCGATCCGGCCAAATCTGCTTGGGCATCAAGAATCGCCGTCTGCATTCCAACAACCTTGAGATCCTTTACATCTCGCCGGTCTAAGGCACGGCCTCGCTAGTCCAGTTGCATCTTTAGAACCTTTTCGCTCTGATTCCGGCGAAACTGGATAAGTTTTTCTCGCAGGCTGGCGTCTTCAAGGGCCAGAATGCTGACTGCCGATAGAGCGGCATTCTTAGCGCCCGCCTCACCAATTGCAAATGTCGGCACCGGAATGCCGGCAGGCATCTGAACGATTGAGAGCAAGGAATCGACACCTCTTAGAATCTTACTTTCCACTGGAACGCCGAGCACTGGCAGGTGGGTGTAGGCCGCTAACATTCCCGGCAAATGCGCTGAACCGCCGGCTCCGGCGATTATTACCCGCAATCCTCGTTCTTCGGCTCGCTTGGCAAAATCGGCGAGGAGATCGGGCGTTCGATGTGCGGATACAATTCTACACTCAGGCTCGATTTGGAAGTCTCGCAACAACGCCGCGGCATGGCGCATCGTTGCCCAGTCGGAATTACTTCCCATCACGATTGCAATTCGCACTACATCAAGCATACCGAAAACAAAGCGACATGGGAACTCGAACGCAAGGCGTATCCTGCTGGAAATAAATGTGTTGCTATCTTCTTGACGTTTTTCGTGTGACTTCGATATCCTGGCAGCCTTTTCGAGCCACGCGCTTGCTTTGGGGCGAAGCTCAATTGTTGGAAATGAGTTTTAGCACCCTTGGCGCGCCGGCTCGTTCAGTTAGCGTATGGCTAAAGGCACAGTCAAGTGGTTTAACGAGAAAAAAGGCTTTGGGTTCATTGTTGACCCAGAAGTTTCTTCGGACGTCTTCGTTCACTTTTCCGTCATTCAAGCAGACGGATTTAAGACCCTGAACGAAGGCGAGACAGTAGAATACGAATTGTATCAGGACGAAAAAGGAGCGAAGGCGCGGAACGTTGTCAGGGTTTAAGCACTAAATTAAACATTGCCCGTTGCAGCTCGTTGTGACGAAGCTGTAACGGTTATGCATCTCCCTGCGTCTGTCCGTAACCTGGTCCTTGTCGGATTTATGGGTTCCGGAAAATCATCGGTCGGTAGGGAGATCGCTCGCCGTTGCGAACTTCGTTTTCTCGATACCGATTCGGTGATCCGTCAAAGGTACGGAAAATCGATCGGTGAGATTTTTGCGGTTCACGGCGAATCGGCGTTCCGAGACGCAGAGCATCAGGTTTTGCTCAGGCTGCGTGGCGCTCAGCACTTCGTGATTGCCACCGGTGGAGGAATTGTCCTGCAGCCTCGAAACCGTTTGATATTGCGTTCTATCGGGCCGGTCGTCTGGCTGACAGCAGACGAAGAGGTGATCTGGGAACGAGTATCACGAAACCGCAATCGCCCCCTGCTTCAGACAGTTGATCCGCGTTCGACGATCCGAGACTTAATGCAAGTTCGGTATCCGCTTTATCGCGAGGCCGCTGATATCATTGTGGAAACATCAAGTTTTACTCATCAGGAAGTTGCAAATCGAATTCTTGTGGCGCTTCGTGTCTGGGCGACCAAACGCCATGAAGACCAGTATTAGAGATTTTGCCAAGCGATGCGGATTCGACATGTGCCGATTCGCGCGCGCGGGTCCCGCTCCTCACTTCGCTGAATACTATTCCTGGCTACAATCTGGTGCGCATGGCGACATGATCTGGCTCGCACGCGACCCTGTTCGGCGTTCAGACCCTTCGCGTGTGCTTCCCGATGCAAAAACTCTTCTACTCCTGGCCAGAAACTACTATCAAGGACCTTCTCCCCGGGTGTATCCCGGCAGGATCGCACGATATGCGTGGGGCTCGGATTATCATGATTTGATGCTCGCAGCAATGCGGCCGATCGACCTGTTTCTGCACGATTTGGGAGGGAAACAGAAGTGCTATGTAGACACCGGTCCGATCCTGGAACGCGACTTTGCGGCGGCAAGCGGACTCGCTTGGCAAGGCAAAAGCACGATGTCTCTCAATCAGCGCCTTGGGACATGGTTTTTCATTGGCATCATTTTGACCACTTTGGAAATTGAGCCAGACCCCCCTGCAAAGAATCGATGTGGAAAGTGTACGCGATGCATCGACGCTTGCCCCACACGAGCGATTACCGAACCCTATCGACTGGACGCCCGGCGTTGTATCTCGTACTTGACGATCGAGAACAAAGGGCCGATACCGCTCGAGTTTCGCAAAGCCATCGGCGATCGAGTCTACGGTTGCGACGATTGCCTGGAAGCTTGTCCTTGGAACCGATTCGCCCTGGAAAGCAACGAGCTCAGGTTCCGTCTACCCGAGCAAGTTGAGAGGCTCCCGCTGCGGGAACTCGCATCGCTGAGCGAAGTCGAGTTCCGCGCGCTGTTTCGGCGTTCTCCAATCAAGCGAATTAAACGACCGCGCTTTTTGCGGAACGTTTGCGTTGCACTGGGCAACGTTGGGACTGAGGAGGATTTGCCGATTCTGCGACGCCTGGCGCAAGAACCGGACCCTTTGATCGCAGAACACGCTTTGTGGGCCGTCCGGCAAATCGAGGCATCACATGGAGGTTGCTGAGGAACGCGGAGCAGCGCGGCCGCGACCAAATCCTCGCCTCAAATCTCTACGCCAAACGCAGGTAGGAAAAGGAAATCGGCATCACGCGGAGGTCGCAGTGGAACGCTGTGGTTTAAGGGTGGACATTCCAAATGCGATCAGCTGTCAGCGTCGGTGCCAGCGCGGCAGAATCGATCGCCGGTGGTAAGACAAACGAGGCGCAATGTAAACCGGGCATCCCTTCCGGTTTCTTTGGTTGCTGTGAACTCAGAATACTTGCGTTTTTCGCAGCGCGCGCTACTTATTGCCTCCTTCCACAGATGCCGACGTGGCGGAATTGGCAGACGCGCTGGACTCAAAATCCAGTTGACCGGGAGGTCAGTGTGGGTTCGATCCCCTCCGTCGGCATTGCTACGCTTCGTACCATTGTACACAGTTCGGCGATTCCCGGAAGACGTCCCAGGAGATGGGCCACTCAGGAGATCTGACCGTGTTCAACTACCGTTACCGCAACCGAGTCAAGCCGGCTGATGCTCTGGTTTTTTGGCAGATCGTTCCGGCGCCGCCGGCGGCTTGAGCTCTGGCGGGATCTCGAGCTTTTGCAATTTTTCTGAAATCCCGGGATGAAAAGCCGAAGCTCGGATTTGTTCTACTGCCTCGGCTAGTTCAAACTCAATCTTGAGCTCCTTCAAAGCGGCCATGATCGCAGCATCTAGCGCCCAGAATTTGCGCGGCGCCGTTGCGAGACACCCTCGTAACAGTAATTCAATCTCGTAGGCGTGAGCGTCTCTTATCCCGTCGCGCTCCTTATCGGTCACCTGTCGTGCTCGCTCGTCGAGTTTTATCAAGTGTCTCTTGTCTAATGGGCCAAACCGGGTCTGTGGCACTCCAGCTTTATTGGCCAAGACATCTTGGTAATCGACTCCGGTTGCCCAAAAAACGCGTAGGGCAATTCGATAGGTCATTTGCAGGCTACCGGTTTCCACGGGCCGTCATGAACCACGAACAGACCGAAATTGACGCGCTGGCAGCCCTGCGCCCGAATGATCTGCGCCTCGTCTGGTTGGCAAGGCTCCGCGCGCTGTAAGGGTTTATCTCGCGCCGGCCGACTGGGTTGAGGTGCGGTGGCCGCGCGGCCGATGGGCGAGCAAATATTGGCCACAAGGAATCGCAAACCTATAAATTAGCCGTGGGTTCGCCATTGTTTGCCGTCATCACAGTCAGGCCGCTGATGTTGCGATAGGCCAGAATGCGGATAATGCCGGCATCGTCTTCGATAGTAACGGCGAATCTGCCGACAATGACATGATCAGGATGCGGGACCTCGACTGAACGGCCGTCATTGATTTGGATCGAGAAGCGTTGAAAGGGTTCAGTATCAATTAGCGCTTTAATTTGTTCGTTCATTAGAGGCTTGGGGGGAGTCTAACACTCTTCAGAGTGACGAGCGACTCTGATTGTTGTTAGAGTAGCGTTCGTGCTACCCACCTACGTCAACGAGACGAAGTTTTATCGCCGATTTCTCGGAATCAGTTACGAGTTCGGCTCACATTTACGCAAATCGGGTTTCCTCGCGCAGCAACGTTCCCTCGTCGGGGATGGTGTTGATGGCGAATAGGAAATCGCCGTATGGGAAGACCCGAGCGCCAGGGAAGAGGCGCGAAAGGGTTGCGTCGTCTGGAACCTGGAACCGTCCGTTGCCGTAGATCACCCATACCGGCCCCTTGCCTCTGACCCGCACCAAAATGCCGTCGAACCTCGCCGGGAACGGATTGTCCCGGTTGCCGGACGTGATCGTCGATTTGCCGGGCAGTATCTTCTCCAAAAGTGCTTTGAAGAGCGGGAAAGGTCGCAGGGGTCGCTCCCCGATGAATATCGTTCATACGGTAGCTTCGCTATCGACACGTCTCTCAACAGACAAGATGAGATTCTAGCGCTGCGGCTTGCATGGTTGCGCTTTCTGTATTTTCTAGAATCTCCATGACTGGTGATACATTTGTTTTCTCGAGCAAAAATTTACCGTTTCATGACGAGCATTGCAGTCTGCTAAAAGCGGCATGTGAAAGACTTTCTTTTCGTAGACGCAGTGAGCGGCACTCCATTGAGCCGCGAACAGAAAAACAACGCTCCACTATTCAACCGTCGAATACGGAGATTCAACCTGGGAATCAGTTTGATAGCTGCGATCGCGCTGATAATATTGCTGCTCGCCTCGTGGGCCTTTTCATAGCGATAGTGTCGTTTCGTCGGGCCTGCGCTTAACCGTTCCATTGCATCCCGGTTACCTGGATATCGTGCACCCGCTCGAAAACGGGCTTTGGGACCTTGGCATAGCGGGTTACGTGGAGGCTATCCCAGTGGGTACAGGCGCTCAGCAATTCGGCATTGTTCTTCGCATTGCTTCCTGATAGCCAAAGAATTCTAATGGAAAGTTGGCGCGAAGTTCACTCGAACGACCAAAGGGACGGTAGACATTTTGGCACTTTCTTGGTTGAACTTCCCACAGGAGCCGCTTCTTACCGAGATCTAGCGGACGACATGCCTCGGGATGTTGTAAAAGAGATCTTCTAAGCAGTACGGATTCGGGGTACACTTTACCGTACATCCCTCTCAGCAGTCCTCCCGACCAGAGAGAGAGCCCCAGCTCCGAAACATCGACATTGGTGGCCATCCGATCTATTGTAAATTGATCTTCAGACTATGGCTGTTCGAGCTGCTAAAGAAAGAATCGCTCGAGCCGTGGGCTCCTGGGAAGGAGTTACCATGGCGCCTCACCGGTTCGGAGGAACGGCGTTCTGGTTGGGTAAGAGAGAGGTCGGACATATTCATGGAGATCGCCTCGTCGATATCCCGTTCCCGAAGCCGGTCCGCGACGATCTCGTCAGTAGCGGAGAAGCGGAACCGCATCATATCCTTCCAAAAAGCGGCTGGGTAAGCTTGTTTCTTCGCACCGAGGCGGATGTGGAGCGTGCGATCAGGCTAATGCGAAACTCATTTGACCTCGTTATCGCGAGACAAAACCAAGGCCCCGAGGAAAATTCGAATCCAATCCCGGAGCAGACGGAACACAGACTAGAGAGTTCGTAGAAACTGAGAAACCCACGTTTGCTGAGCAGGGATCTTCCGCGCACGTTCAAGAGCATGAGATTCAATAGGCTCGTCGCGTTTGTAATTGCTTTGGTAGCATCCCTGTCTTTCTGCTTCCAGGGATGCACCTCGCAAAATCCTGCGGATTCCAGTCCGTTGATCGGACACCGGTCCAACACGACGTTTTCAGGATATGTGCGAACAGGCGTTGAGTTCTCCGGTCATTGATACATGCAAATTTGGCGAGCGCTTTGGCTCGTGAAATTTCCAGGCTAGTACACCTATGCGAGACGGTGCACTAGGCAGCCCGCTTTTTCCCTTTTTTGACACTTCCGAGGCTTTCCTGCAGGGCTGCCACCAAATCGACGACTTTGCCTGCCGCCGGGGCTCGCACCGGAACCTTTGCCTTCTGGCCTTTGGCCTTTGCCTCGATCATCTTTCGCACCTCCTGGGTGTAGGTGTCCCGGTACTGGCTCGGATCAAATGTGGTGGTCAATTCTTCTATCAAACGAGTCGCAAGCGTCACCTCATTTGCGTTGATTTTCTGATCCTTGGGTATGGTTAGCTCCGACGGAGACCGAATCTCCTCCGCAAAACGAAGCAGGTTGAGGACAAGGACATCCTGATAGGGCTTCAAGGCACAAAGGTGTTCGCGGTTGCGCAAAACAAACTGCGCGATGCCTACTTTACCGGATTTTGTGAGGGCATCCCGAAGAAGCGTATACGCCTTGGCAGCACCCTTGTCCGGTTCGAGGTAGTACGGCTTGTCGAAATACAGACTGTCGATTTCTTTTTCAGATACGAACGCCTGTATGTCGATCCCGGTCGATTTTTCCGGGCTTGCTTCCTTAAGCTCCTCGTCCGTCAGGGTTACTATTTTGCCGTCTTCCAGTTCATACCCTTTTACGATTTGATCAGCCGGGACTTCCTCGCCGGTCGATTCCGCGATCCGCTTAAAACGAATCTGAGAGAGATCCTTGCGAAAGAGCATCTGGAAACTTAATTTCTCGCTCTCGGTGGCAGAATACAACTTTACCGGGATGTTAACCAACCCGAACGAAATGGCGCCTTTCCAGATAGATCTCATGAAACTGAAGAAATTTTCGTCTTCCCACTCTGCCTGTAGTTTTTCTCTTTTTCAAGAAAAGGCCGCGCCTCGGACCAGGGAGATGCAGG